>JAIVTC010000271.1:0-17736 GCA_048629055.1 Candidatus Bathyarchaeota archaeon | reverse complement strand
GGCACGCGTTGGAAGTTGATGTCAGTGCGTGAGAACTGGGGGGTGATGTGATTGATGTAATCCGGCATGCGACGCAGGATGGTATCGACAGTTGCCTCCGCTGAGTAACCACGCTCGGCGGAATCACGGTGGATTTTTTGAATCCATTCGAGATTGACGATTGGCACAACGCCGATGCCCAGGTCAACATGCTTTGCAGGATTGTGTTCATCCGTTTTGACAAGCCCATGCAGGCCTTCATAAAACAGCAGGTCTGTACCGGCGGGAATCTCTTCCCAGGGTGTGAATTCTCCGGGGTTTTTATTGACCCCAAGGCGCTCATTGTGCTCGGCGGCTTCTTCGACGCTGTGAAGATAGTAGCGCTTGTTGCCGCCGCCGGTTTTACCATAAACCTTGAAAAGCTCCTCGATTTTGTCGAAGCGATTGGCTTCGGGGCCAAAATGGCTGAGATGAAGTTCATCCATTTTCGCCTTCATCGCTGCGCGGTCATAGCGGTGGAAACTATCGCCTTCAACAACGGCAGGCTTGATATTCTCACGCTCAAAAATATGTTCGAAAGCGCGTTTAACGGTGGTGGTGCCGGCGCCTGAAGAGCCGGTCACGGCAATAACGGGATGCTTTTTAGACATAAGTAAATCCTCTTCTGAAGCTGAAAAAATGGGGAATAAATTGGAAAACAGTGGTGTTTTCCAATGCACTCTCAAGCGCGGCATTGTACCACAGTCATGCAGGGTCGGAATTAAACGATGATCGCAGCGATGACGTCTCTCTCTTCATCCTGTAATAGATTGTAGGTTCTCGCGGCAGCGGCGGAGTGCATGATTTCAACGCCAATACCGAGGGAGATCAGCTCGGCATAGTGCTGCATGGGTGGAAATTTCTGGGTCTCTCCTGTTCCCAGTAACAGAATATCCGGTCTCTTTTCAGCGATGAGATTGAAGTGCCTGGATTGGAGTTCTGCAATGCGTTCGATTTGCCAGGGTGTGCAGCTATTCGGGGTGACGATAACGCTGTGCTGATAGCGTTTTCCATTGACCTGAATCTCACCGGGCTGATAACTGTCGATAGTGAATCCGCCGCTTTGTACAAAGTTAAATTTCATGAATTATCAAATTCTACGCTAACGTGATTGAATTTTTCCGGGCACTCCGGTACTTTGTCATCTTTCCACGCCGATTATATCAAGAGGTTTTGAGTGTCTACACCTGAAATGGGAGAGTTTCGCCGTATCAAGCGGCTTCCGCCCTATGTATTTGCAATTGTGAATGCCATGAAGGCAGAGGCGCGTGGGCGGGGTGAGGACATTATCGATTTCGGCATGGGGAATCCTGATCAGCCGACCCCTCAGCATATTGTCGACAAGTTGACTGAAGCTGCCAATCGCAAGGATACGCATCGCTATTCCCAGTCCAAAGGGATACCGCGTCTGCGCAAGGCCATCTGCAACTGGTATAAGGATCGCTTTGATGTGGATCTCGATCCGGAAACCCAGGCGATCGTTACTATCGGTTCCAAGGAGGGGTTGGCGCATCTGGCGCTGGCCTGTATGGGGCCGGGTGACTCTGTGCTGGTTCCCAATCCCGCCTATCCAATCCATCCCTGGGGGTTTGTCATTTCCGGAGCGGATGTGCGCCACGTTCCGATGACGCCGGACGTTGATTTCTTCGAAGAGTTGAAGAATGCGATTCTTGAATCCTGGCCGCTGCCGAAAATGCTGGTGATCAACTTCCCCGGAAACCCGACAACCCACTGCGTCGATCTTGATTTTTTTGAACGTGTCATCGAGATAGCCAAAGAGCACAATATCTGGGTGGTGCATGATATCGCCTACGCAGATATCGTATTCGATGGTTACAAGGCGCCATCCATACTTCAGGTCCCCGGGGCCGATGAGATTGCGGTGGAGTTTTTTTCTCTCTCCAAGAGTTATAATATGCCCGGCTGGCGCGTCGGCTTTATGTGCGGCAACGAGACGCTGGTCGGCGCATTGGCGCAGATTAAATCCTATCTCGACTACGGTACTTTCACGCCGATTCAGGTTGCGGCAATTGCTGCGCTCGAAGGGCCGCAGGATTGTGTTGAGGAGATCCGATACATGTATCAGTGCCGGCGGGATGTGTTGTGTGACGGCTTGAATTCCATCGGCTGGGAGGTTGAAAAACCGAAGGCAACCATGTTTGTGTGGGCAAAGATCCCGCAACAGTACCAGCATATGGGGTCATTGGAGTTTTGCAAAAAGCTCATCAGTGATGCCCGGGTGGCGGTCTCCCCGGGGATAGGCTTCGGCCAGCACGGGGATGATCATGTGCGCTTCAGCCTGATCGAAAATGAACAGAGAACCCGCCAGGCAATTCGCGGCATTCGTGAAATGTTTCGTAAAGATGGTGTGGATGTGTAGATTTTCAAATAGGCATTCACTCAGGATTATTGGAAAGTCACGAAATTACTGATTTAAGAGGAATGACATTGAAAACAGTAAATATCGGTCTGCTTGGACTGGGAACGGTCGGTGGTGGAACTCTGAATGTGCTGCTGCGTAATGCAAAAGAGATCAGCAGGCGCACTGGTTGCGAACTGCGCGTTACCTGCGCTGCAGCTAAGTCCTATGACCCGCAGCTGCTGGATGGCATCGAAGATGTCAAGGTTTATGATGACGCACAACAGGTGGTCTCTGATCCCGACGTCGATATCGTGGTGGAGCTGATTGGCGGTTACTCTCCGGCGCGCGAGTTCGTTCTCGAAGCGATTCGTCACGGCAAGCACGTCGTGACGGCCAACAAGGCGCTGATCGCCACGCATGGTGAAGAGATCTTTGCGGCTGCGCGCGACCAGGGAGTCACGGTCGCCTTTGAGGCGGCAGTTGCCGGCGGCATTCCTATTATCAAGGCGCTGCGCGAGGGACTGGCTGCCAACCGCATCGAGTGGATTGCCGGCATCATCAACGGCACAGGAAATTTTATTCTCTCGGAGATGCGCGACAAGGGGCGCGATTTTGCTGATGTGCTGCAAGAGGCGCAACAGCTTGGGTACGCCGAAGTCGATCCGACCTTCGATGTAGAGGGAATCGACGCGGCGCACAAGCTGGCGATCATGGCGTCCCTGGCTTTCGGCATGCCGCTCAAATTTAATGAGACCTCTACCGAGGGCATCACTAAAATCGAACCGCGTGACGTCACCTATGCCGGTGAACTTGGCTACCGCATCAAGCATCTTGGAATTGCCAAACGCACCGCAGCCGGTGTCGAGTTGCGTGTGCATCCCACCCTGGTTCCCGAGGGGCGGCTGCTGGCGAATGTCGACGGGGTTATGAATGCCGTGCTGGTGAAGAGCGATATGCTTGGCCCGACCCTCTATTATGGTGCCGGCGCCGGCTCACTGCCGACAGCCTCCGCCGTGGTTGCAGATATCATCGATGTTGCACGCACCATGGACAGCCCGGAGAGTCGCGTCCCTTGCCAGGGGTTTCAAAACGACGCGATAGAGGATATTCCCGTAGTGCCCATGGATGAGATTGAAACGTCCTATTACCTGCGACTCAGTGTCAGGGACGTCCCCGGAGTGATGGCGGAAATCTCCACGCTGCTGGCGAATGCCGGTATCAGTATCGAGGCGATGCACCAGTACGAGTCCCACAGTGAAAATGGCCGGGTGCCGTTGGTGATGCTGACCCACCACATGCGTGAGAAAGTCATGAATGAAACCATCAGGCAGCTGGAGTCGCTGGATGTCGTGGAAGGCGAGGTTGTGCGCATCCGTATGGAGCATCTGCGTTGAAAGAAAGTTGGCAGTCGTCAGTCATCAGTTTGCAGTAAAAACAAAACATGCTGCCAACTGCCAACTGCCAACTGCCAACTTCAGTCCCTCATGTTAACCCAGTATCTCCTCGCCCCAGGCCTGTTTGAGCCGCCGGATTCCGAAGTCGGCGGTCATTTCCCCCATCTTGACATGCTCTTGTCGAGAAGCGATCATGTCGTTGAAAAAAATGACGATTTTGAATCGCTTCTGTGCTCCCACTTTGGGGTTGCATCACCTTCAGGGCAGGATCTCCCATCGGCATCGCTGATGCTGTCGGCAGAAGGTGGGAAGCCGCTGATGGACACCTGGGCGGTTGTGGCTCCGGTGCGTCTGCACGTAGATCGCGATCGGTTGCTGCTGATTCCGTTGCCGCGCGAAGATGTCGAACGCTCTGATGTCGACAAACTTCGCGAGGCGTTTAATCAGCACTTCCGCGATGACGGGGTTGAGTTGATCACCGGTTTTCCCCGCCACTGGTATCTGCGCCTGCAGCAACCCCGTCAGCTTAAAACCTCGTCACTGGCGCAGGTTGCCGGACGCACGCTTGACCCTTTTCTTCCAACTGGCAGGGATGCAGGGTGGCTGCGCAAGCTGCTGAATGAGTCACAGATGCTGCTGCACAGCCTGGAGATGGATGGTTTCAACAGCCTGTGGATATGGGGGGTCGGTCAGTTGCCGCAAACCATTTGTTGCCATTTCGGGGAACTCTCGGGTGACAATCTTCTGCTGCGCGGGTTGCAGAAAAATGCAGTTCCAGGCTGTCGGGGTGAAGCCCGAATCATGGTGAAAGATGCATCTCTACAGGCTGTACAGGCGGGAGATCAGCAGCAGTGGCTGCGGGCGATGGAGGGGCTGGATGCCGTTATCGAAGCGCTGTTGGGGGCGTTGTCAAATGGCGGCATGCGTAAGATCATCCTCCAGGACGGCAGTGGCAATAGCTTTCATTACCGATCTTTGATGCGCTTCCGCCTGTGGCGCAGACGTTTCAATGCAGAATAATCCGACAGCAAAGGTGTCAAAAAATAGCTAAAAAGAGTATAATTGCCTGCTAATTTTGCTTGCGTTATTTTACCCGTGTCCCGGCTGTTGCTTCGGAAATCTCATCATGGCTGCCAAATCCAGAAAAACGACTGCGAAGTCTGACCGCTCCGGAAGAAAGGCGCCGACTCTATTCGGGGCAAAGAAAAAGCGCGCGTCTACAAAGAAAAAGCGTGCGCCAACAAAAAAAAAGCGGGTGTCGACAAAGAAAAAATCTGTGACACCAAAGAGACGCAAAAAGACCACAGTAAAAAAGAAAAGATCTGTTAAATCAAGGAGAAAACGTCGTAAATCATCATTTACCAAACGGTTTTTAAAATTCATGCTGATTCTGTTGTTTATTGCTGCTGTCCCTCTGGGCTCTTATATGATGCAGCTCTCCGATGAGATTACCACCAGTTTCGAGGGTAAGCGCTGGGCCGTTCCTGCACGGGTCTACTCCCGTTCCATGGAGTTGTATTCCGGCGCTCCTGTCTCCAGGGATCGTCTTGTCAGCGAGTTGAAGTACCTGGGCTATCGAAAAGTCAGCCAGCCCGACACCACGGGAACATGGGCGATGAATGGCGGGCGTCTGCTGCTTCGCAGCCGCCCTTTCACCTTCTGGGACGGGAAGGAACCCGAACGTGCTCTCGATATTCGGGTTGCCGGTGGAAAGATCAAATCCGTCATGAATCATGATACGGGAAAAGAGATCGATCTGGTGCGCCTTGAGCCACTCGAAATCGGCAGCATCTATCCGCGTGACAACGAAGATCGTGTGATTCTGACACCGGATGATATTCCTGAAATGCTCAAGAAGACGCTGATTACCATCGAGGATCGGAGCTATTATGACCATTTTGGCATCGATCCGCGCGGCATCACGCGTGCAGCTGTATCAACCCTGGTCAAAGGACGGCGTCAGGGAGGGAGCACCATCACCCAGCAGCTGGTCAAGAACTACTTTTTAACGCCAAGACGTGACCTCAAACGCAAGAGTAAAGAGGCGCTGATGGCGATCATACTCGATGCAAAGTATGACAAGGAGGATATCCTCGCGGCCTATGCCAATGAGATCTACCTTGGACAGGACGGCAATCGTGAAATCCATGGCTTTGGTCTCGCCAGTGAGTTCTTCTTCGGCGTCCCTATTGCAGAACTCGAAATTCATCAGATTGCGTTGATGGTGGGTCTCATCAAGGCCCCATCCACCTATAATCCAAGACGAAATCCGAAAAATGCGTTAAAACGCCGCAACCTGGTTCTGGATGTGCTTGCAGAGCAGGGAGTCATCAGTGAAGGTGCTGCTGGCGTAGCAAAAGCGAAGCCACTTGGCGTGGTCAAAAAGAAGTCCACAGGTCAGGGGGGGCGCTATCCTGCTTTTATGGATCTGGTCAAGCGTCAGCTGCGGCGTGACTATCAGCCTGAAGACCTGACCTCGGAGGGACTGCGCATTTTCACGACAATGGATCCATGGGTGCAGAAGACTGCTGAGAATAATGTCCTGAAGCGTCTTCAGCAGCTGGAGAAACAGAAAGGTTTGCCGAAGGGAAAACTGGAGGTGGCTGCAATTATCGCCACCCCGCAGGATGGTGAGATTCTTGCTGTTATCGGCGGGCGCAAGGCGGGTTACGCCGGCTTTAACCGTGCGCTGGATGCAACGCGTCAGATTGGCTCGCTGGTCAAGCCGGCGGTCTATCTGACTGCGCTGCAATATCCTGATCGCTATGCACTCTCAACGCCTCTGGATGACAGCAAGGTGGTGTTGCACAATCGCGGCAGCAAGAGCTGGAGCCCCTCCAACTATGACCACAAGGATCACGGTGATGTGCCCCTGGAGTTGGCGCTGGCGAAATCCTATAACCAGGCGACGGTGCGCCTGGGTATGGATATCGGGGTTGACAGGGTTGTGAATACGCTGCATGCACTGGGCATGAGCAGTGAGCCTGATCCACTGCCATCCCTGTTGCTGGGTGCGGTGAACATGACGCCGCTGGAGGTGACGCAGATCTATCAGACGATTGCATCCGGTGGATACCGCTCACCACTGCGGGCCATTCGTGAGGTCATGGGGCCGGAAGGCAAGGCCTTGAAGCGTTATCCATTGACCATCAAGCGCACTGTGCCTTCCGGGCCGGTCTATCTGCTCTCCAGGGCGATGCAGTCTGTGGTGACCCGGGGGACCTCCCGCTACCTGCTGAACGCACTGCCGAAATCGCTGAATCTTGCCGGCAAAACGGGCACCACGGATAATTTACGCGACAGCTGGTTTGCAGGTTTTTCATCCGATTACGTCACTGTGGTGTGGGTCGGACGGGATGATAACAAGCCGGCGGGTCTTTCAGGATCCAGCGGCGCCCTGCGCGTGTGGGCGGATATGATGAAACCATTAAAGCCATCTCCACTGGATCTGGTGGTTCCCGGCACCATCGAGATGGCGAGGATTGACCCCGGCAGCGGCATGCTGTTCAATCCGGTATGCGGCGGCAATGGCGTTGAAAAACCCTTTCTCAGAGGCTATACCCCATATGAGGAGGCATACTGCGATTCTGATTATCTGATGGCGCCTGTTCCCTCGCAGAGGAGTTCAAGCCAGGTAACGCGATCGGGACGAGGATCCAGGGATGGCGATGGACATCCTGATTTTAATGGTGATTCATGGGATAATCATCGATCCAGATCGTCGAAAAAGAGTAATGACGGACTGGGTGGATTTCTAAGAGGTATTTTTGAATGAAACTATTGTTTGTATTTGTGGTGCTGCTGTTTGTTATTCAATTGACAGGCTGTACCAACTCCACCCCGCGCGTCAAGCCGGCGCCGGTTTACCAGCATGGAGAGCGGGTTGGTGGAGGTTCGACAAGCGCGCTTGAGATGCCTGAAATCGGAACAGAAGAGGGCGGCGAGTATGGTCAGGAGCCTGGTGAAGAGTATCGGGTCAGCGAACTTGACAGTGATGTGCCGCAGGCGCCGACGGATTCACCGGTCACGGATTTGAGCAGCGGCTCACTCTGGGGCGGGGGTGAACAGGTTGCCTATGGCGGGTCTGTTGATTCTGGAGCCTCCATGGGGAAGGCTGCGAAATCATTGCTGGATAAGGCCGAGTCCCAACAGCAGGCTGGCGATCTCAGCGGTGCAGCATCAACACTGGAGCGGGCTGTGCGTATCGAAGCGCGCAATCCGCTGCTGTGGAACCGCCTCGCAAATGTGCGTCTGCAACAGGGGCACAGCGACCTGGCGGTCGAGTTTGCCTCAAAATCAAGTGAATTCGCAGGTTCGGATGAGAGTCTGAAACAGAACAACGCGCGGATCATCGACAAGGCGAATTCGTCCAGATGATTTTCCAGCCGATCTCCTGCATCCCGGTGAATCATGCCGGTTAATCTGCTCGATCTGGATCGCGGCGGGCTTGAGTCACTGTGTGTGGAGCTTGGCTTCAAGGCTTACCAGGGACGCAACCTGCTGAAGTGGATTCACAAGCATGGCGTGCTCGATCTTGACGCCATGACGGATCTGCCAAAGCGGCTGCGCGAAGCGCTTCGACAGCACACGCAGATTCGCCTGCCGAAGATCGTTTTTGAACAACCCTCCCTTGACGGCACCATCAAACGGCTGCTCGAAATTGAGGGTGGTCAGCGCATCGAGACGGTCTTTATACCCGAGGAGAACAGAGGCACTCTGTGCGTCTCTTCACAGGTTGGTTGTGCGCTGGATTGTTCTTTCTGCTCCACAGCACAACAGGGCTTTAATCGCAATCTGAGCGTCAGTGAGATTATCGGGCAGGTGTGGTTGGCCGTGCATTTGCCAGGAGAACAACAGGCGGTGACGAATGTGGTCATGATGGGAATGGGCGAGCCTCTGGCAAACTTTGATGCGGTTGTCTCGGCTATGGATATTATGCTGGATGACCTGGCCTATCAACTCTCCAAACACAAGGTGACGTTGAGTACTTCCGGTATCGTTCCTGCATTAAATGCGCTGCGCCAGGCCACTGATGTCTGCCTGGCCGTGTCACTGCATGCCGCAGAAAACCGGTTGCGCGATGAGTTGGTGCCTATCAATAAAAAATACCCTCTGGAGCAGTTGATTCCTGCCTGCAGGGAGTACATCAAGGATGACAAGCGGCGCAAGATCACCTGGGAATATGTGATGCTGGATGGGATCAACGACAGCAATCGTGATGCGCGTGCATTGATCCGTTTGCTTGAAGGCATTCCATCCAAGGTCAATCTGATTCCCTTTAATCCGTTTCCGGGTACAGCGTATCGCTGCTCCCCTGCTGAACGTATCGAGGAGTTCCGGCAGCGGTTAAGGCGATCGGGAATGATTGCAACCACACGCAAAACCCGCGGAAATGATATTGATGCAGCATGCGGGCAGTTGGTCGGCAAGGTCAATGATCGAAGCAATCGCCAACTGCGCGTGGCAATGAGGAATCAATGATGAGAAAAATATTGCATCATTCTCTGTGGCTGCCGCTGCTGCTTATGCTCGCTGCTTGTCAAACGACCGGTGGGCGTGATCCTGCAACGAATATGATCCGCTACTCAAGTGACAGTCCGGCGGTCGCTTATGTAAACCTCGCAAAGGCATACATGGAGCAGGGGAAAATGGCTTCCGCACTGGAAAATGCAACAGAGGCTGTCAAAGTCGATAGTAATCATGCCGAAGCACAGCTTGTACTGGCATGGATCTACCAGCGCATGAATGATATGCAATTAGCGGGGAAACATTACTCCAGAGCCAAGAAACTGGCGCCAAATGACCCGTATGTAGCAAATACTTATGGTACATTTTTGTGTGCCCGGCAACGCTATGCCGAGGCAGACGCGGAGTTTAAGCAGGCCGCAGCTAGCATCATGAATCCCTCTCCATGGGTTGCCTCGACCAATGCGGGTTTATGCCAGGAAAGCAGTGGTCGATATGCTTTGGCAAAAGCCAGCATGCGTCAGGCGCTGCAGCAAAATCCGGACTATAAACCGGCTAAAAAAGGTTGGGCCAGATTAAAAAGATATTAAGGGATGAGGCAGAAATTAAAGTACCGGGATGTGCAGGATTTTTGTTTGTGGTTTTTGTTGCCACGCAGGGCGCATAGTGAACTATGCAACCAGAGTGGCGGCGAAAAGCAGGGACAAAAAGGCAATCGGGATTGGTCTTTTAATAAATGCCTCATCCCTTACAAAAGATTATTGATTTAAAACAGGAATCAACAGGATTTTCATCAGATGACAGAGATTGACGAGGACGAGAGTCACGTAGCAGCGATTGAAACCGCAGGCTCCTTATTAAAGGCGGCGCGTGAGGATGCAGAGATGACGATTGAGGAGGCGGCATATAAACTGCATCTGCTCAAGGAGACAGTCATTGCGCTGGAGGAAGATGATGCATCCATGCTTCCGTCACGTGTCTTTACATTAGGCTATCTGAAAAATTATGCGCGCATACTTGACTTGCCGGAAAGGTATGTCATGGAGCTGATCAAGGAGGATGTCACAGAGGTTGACGAGGTCAAAAATCTGCAGCAGCCCTGCGCACCTCAGATCAGGATCAGGCGCAGAGGAGGAGATGGTCATTTATTGATCAAGGCGATTACCTGGTTGATTGTGATTGCGATCATTGTATTGCTGCTTCTCTGGTGGAGGGGGGCAATTCAACTTCCGGATTTGAGTGGCTTGTCATTTTTTTCGACCACCGAAAAACAGGAAAGCGTCGAGACAGGCGGCGAGGATAGCTTTGAAATGCTTACCTTACCCATCAGTGATGAGCAGGCTTCTGAAAATGAAACGCAGCAGAGTGTGACGCTCACCCCGGATAATGACGCGAAAAAAAGTGGTGATGAGGATCTCCTCGAGTTGTCGCTGCAGAGAGTGGGAGATGAAACAGCCGCTGAAGCAAAGGGTAGCGAGGAGGTCAGCGCAGATGCAGAAGAAATTTCAGAACAGGCAGCAGGAGAGACATCAACAGCATCCCAAACTACCGGGAAGACAGCGGTAAGTGATGACGCAGTCGTCATTGCAGCCGATGCTACTGCTGAGCCACAGGCAGGCAGTGAACACAAGATCACTCTTGATTTCAGTGACAACTGCTGGGTGAATGTCAACGATGCCGAAGGTAAGATCGTTCTCTCCGGAGATATACCGGCTGGTTCGAGTAAAACGATTGAAGGAAAAGCGCCTTTTACTTTTGTCCTGGGTAATGCGGCTAAGGTAAAAGTCTCTGTTGATGGACGTGCTTACGATATTGCGCCGCATATCAAGGGGGGTGTTGCGCGTTTTTCTCTGGGTAAGCCGGTCGAGTGAAAAAAATCCAGTCAATTCGCGGCATGCACGATATTCTGCCGGGGGAATCCCGTCTGTGGCAGTTTGTCGAAGAGACCGCGAAATCAGTTTTTGACAGCTTTGGATATCAGCAGATTCGCACCCCTGTGATGGAGCAGAGTGCTCTGTTTCATCGCGCCATCGGTGAGGTCACCGATATTGTAGAAAAAGAGATGTACAGTTTCGCTGATCGCAATGGAGATAGTTTGACACTGCGGCCGGAAGGGACAGCAGGTGTTGTCCGGGCTTGCATCGAACATGGACTGCTGCACAATCAACGGCAGCGTTTATGGTATCAGGGGGCGATGTTTCGTCATGAGCGTCCGCAAAAGGGACGTTACCGGCAGTTTCACCAGATGGGTGTCGAGGCTTTCGGCATGCAGGGTCCGGATATTGATCTGGAAATTTTGCTGATGACAGCAAGGTTATGGCGGCAGTTGGGTCTCGACGGGGCCCGGTTGCAGTTGAATACTCTGGGTACCCTGCAGGAGCGCGCAGTCTATCGTCAACAGCTGGTGGACTATTTGTCACTGCATCGTGACAGTCTGGATGATGATAGCAAACGCCGTCTCTCCAGCAATCCGTTGCGTATACTGGATTCAAAAAATCCCGAGGTTCAGAAGGTCGTCACAGATGCCCCGCTGCTGATGGAGTATCTGGGTGATGCATCGCGCCGCCACTTTGAACAGATCTGCGGGGGATTGCAGGAGGCTGGTATAGACTATACTGTCAATCCGCGACTGGTGCGAGGGCTTGACTACTACGTGCTTACGGTATTCGAGTGGGTCAGCGACCGTCTTGGCGCCCAGGGAACCATCTGCGCGGGTGGACGCTATGACGGGCTGGTTGAGCAGCTTGGAGGAAGGCCGACGCCTGCGATTGGTTTCGGTATGGGGCTGGAGCGGGTCATCTCTCTGCTGGAGAAGGATCCCCCGGTCAACATGGAGATGGGAGCGGATATCTATTTTGTCGCATCGGGCAATACAGAGATTAAAGCGCAGCTGATTGCCAACGAGCTGCGACGGGATATAGCAGATGTACACATCGTCACGAATTGTGGCGGCGGAAGCTTCAAGTCCCAGTTTAAAAAAGCCGATCGCAGCGGCGCTCGTTTTGCGCTGATTTTAGGGGAAGATGAGCTGCAGCGGGATGTGATTGGCGTGAAATCACTGCGCGAAAATGAGGCGCAGAAGGAAATTTTAATTGATGATTTATCGAATTATCTGGAAGGTTTAATCGAATGAATGAGATGCTCAGTGATGACGAACAGGTCGAGCGTATAAAGGCCTGGTGGAAAGCGAATGGTAACTCGATTATTGCCGGTGTGGTGATTGGCCTGGGCGGTTTTTTTGCCTGGCAAGGGTGGGGGAACTATCAGGACAAGCTGGCGGGAGAGGGTGCCGAGGCCTATGAGCTCTTTGCGCAGACCGCCTTCGGCAATGATGCCAAAAAAACAGATGATGCTTTGGCGCAACTGCAGTCAAATTTCGGCGATAGCAGTTATTTCCAGTTTGCTGCGATGGAACTGGCCAGGCAGCAGGTGAATTCAGGCTCGCTGGAAGCTGCAGAAAAAACCCTGGGGAATCTGCTCAAGCAGTCAACGGACAGCGCACTCAAACCACTGCTGGAGACACGCCTTGCACGTCTTCTGGTGGCCCAAAAACGACTGGATGAAGCCGGCAAACTGCTGGATTCTATCAACAGTGACGCCTATGCGGCAGAAATTGCAGCGATTCGTGGTCAAATTGCCTATCAGCAGGGAGACATGAGCGGAGCCCGTGCAGCACTGGAAGAGGCGAGGCAGAAGGGAAACAGTGACGAGAACATCAACTTTCTCCTCGAAGAGATCGGGACTCAGGAGTCATCATGAAAATATTCACGCGATTGATCCTGCTTGCAGCAGCACTGTTCACAAGTGGCTGCAGTTTTTTCGGCATAGAGAAGTCGGCCGTCGATGTGGCGGAGCTGGTTCCTGTTGCAGGTATGCAGACAGCCCGTGTGGTGTGGAACAGCAACCTTGGAAAAGGGGCTGACGGTAAAGGGGTTAAACTGGTGGCCTCTCTGGATGGCTCAACCCTCTATGTGGCACATTTCGATGGCAAGGTGGAAGCCGTCAGTACATCAAGCGGCGCATCGCTGTGGAAAAATGACCTGGATGTTGAGATCGGCGGGGGGCCGGGAGTCGGCAATGGCCTTGTTATCTCGGGCACAACAGAGGGTGAAGTGATTGCACTAAACCAATCAACAGGCGGTGAGAGTTGGCGTGCAAGGGTTTCCACGGATGTTCCCGCTGTTCCTGTATCGGCTCGCGGTATAGTTGTTATCCATACCAATGACGGCAAGCTCTATGGCCTCGATGCTGCGACGGGCGGAGAACGCTGGTTGTTTCACCGCGCTACGCCGGTGTTGAGTCTGCGCGGTGCAGGCACTCCGGTTATCGAAGGCAACAGCCTCTATGCGGGTCTGGACGGAGGCAAACTGGTGAAGCTGGATCTGATGAGCGGACGCCCCGTCTGGGAAACTCCGATCACTTATGCCAGTGGTCGCACCGAGCTTGATCGTGTGGTGGATATTGATGGCTTGCTGGTATTGGGCCCATCTCTGCTTTATGTTGTGACCTATCAGGGAGAGATGGCGGCAGTCAACAAATCGGACGGCAAGGTGAAGTGGCGTACCGCCTACTCATCCTGGCAGGGCGTCATCAGCGATGGCCACTCTCTCTATGCTTCAGATGCCGATGGCTATATTGCAGCTGTCAATCCGCACAATGGAGAGATCCTGTGGCGGCAAAAGGCGCTCTCCGGACGGCGTCTCTCTCCTCCCGTGATGGCCGGCAATCTGATTGCAGTGGCAGACCTGGAAGGCTATGTTCACTGGCTCTCGCCGCAAGACGGTTCAATCGTTGCGCGTGTCGAGGCGGTCTCTTCCGGCGTACGTGCACCCCTCGTCGCCCATGGCAGTGTGGTTTATGTCTATGGTGACAAGGGTGAACTTGCTGCAGTGACGGCTCAATAGGGGAGGCCGGTGCTTCCTGTCATTGCACTGGTTGGCCGTCCCAATGTCGGCAAATCAACACTCTTTAATCGTCTTACCCGAACCCGTGACGCCCTGGTTGCTGATCAGCCCGGATTGACCCGTGATCGTCAGTATGGTGTTGGCCGCATTGGTGAATTTCCCTATGTTGTGGTTGATACAGGCGGGCTCAGTGGCGAAGTCGAGGGGATCGACCCGCTCATGGAGCAGCAGGTGTGGCTGGCGATCGATGAGGCGGATCATGTCTTGTTCATGGTCGATGCCCGGGATGGCCGGAACTCCGGCGACGAGCAGATCGCAGAGCGCCTGCGCCGTACCGGCAAAGCGATCACCCTGGTGGTGAACAAGTGTGACAGCCTGGATGTGGATATGGCGAAAGCCGAGTTCTATGGTCTCAGTGGATTCGAGCCGGTCGGAATTACTGCAACCCATGGGCGTGGCGTCAATGCGCTGATCGAGGGTGTGCTTGCAACGCTGCCTCCTCCAGAGCCAGAGGATGAAGAGAAAAAAGGCATCAAGGTTGCCGTTGTCGGCCGCCCCAACGTGGGCAAATCGACACTCATCAATCGCCTCATTGGTGAAGAGCGGCTGGTCGCTTTTGACCTGCCGGGCACCACCAGGGACAGCATCCCTGTTCCTTACGAACTCAATGGCCAGCGTTTCACCCTGATCGATACAGCGGGAGTCAGAAAGCGCGGCCGCATCAGTGAGGCGATCGAGAAATTCAGCGTCGTCAAGACGCTGCAGGCAATCGAGGAGTCCAACGTGGTGCTGATGCTTCTCGATGCCCGACAGGGGGTTACCGAGCAGGATACGCATCTCGCCGGACACGTTCTTGACAGCGGACGGGCGCTGGTGATGGTGGTCAATAAATGGGATGGACTCACGTCACCGCAGCGTGAAAAAGTGAAGGAGGAGCTCAAACGGCGCCTCTACTTCCTGGATTTTGCCAGCTGGCATTTTGTTTCGGCGCTGCATGGCAGTGGAGTCGGACTGCTGCTGAAAAACGTACAGCACGCCTACGCCAATGCTGTTCGGGATTTCAAGACCAATCGTCTGACCGAGATCCTGGAAAGCATCGTCACTGAGCATCAACCGCCGATGGCGCGGGGCAGACGCATCAAGCTGCGTTACGCGCACCAGGGGGGTAAAAACCCGCCGCGCATTATCGTCCACGGCAAGCAGACCGATGCGGTTCCGGCCTCATACAGGCGCTATATGCAAAAACGATTCCACAAGGTTCTGCAACTCAGCGGCACCCCTCTCAGGGTTGAATTTCGTACCGGCGGCAACCCCTTCGAGCAGAAGCAGAAACGCAGCAGCAAACTCACACCCGGCCAGAAATACAGGCTCACTAAAAAAGGCAGTCGCGACAGCTAAAGTCGTTGAATGGATATCCACGCCTTTTCCACGGAGTGGTTGTCAACCGGGTAAAGGCTGGTTGTCGCTTTGTGGAAATGCAAGCATCAGCGAAACCATGGCATGTGTGAACGACTGCTGCTCCACTGCAGACATTCGAGTCTCGGCTGTGAAAGATAGGCCATAATGCTACAACACGGTGTTATCAAAAAAGGATTTACCTGACTGATGGCTGAGCTGAAGATCACTGACGCTGCTTCCATTGAAAGCAAATTCCCATCCCTCAATGTCCCGCGAAAACCAGCCTCTTCACCGGCAGCATCAGGGTCTGGATGCGCAGTATCACCGCGTGTACAACGCCAACGGCGTCGATCATATGGAGATAGAGTGAATAGAACGCGCCCAGTTCTCCGGATGCGATCAATTCATGGTTGTAGGTATAGGCATTGGCGATACACTTTGTGCCGGGGATAACGCCGTCCAGCCCGCCTTCATAGAGTGGCTCCATCCACACTGTAAGCGTACCTGGTCTGGCGCGGTCCAGGATGTCGATCAATTGATCGGTCGGTCGCACTTGGCCCGCCGCGATCACATCCTGGACGTTGACCACAATCATCGGGATCACTGTAAAGGGTTTTGAGAGGCAGGAAATCTCGGCAAGCGTGCCCTTTTTGATCACGGGTGCCGACAGCTGGGAGAAGCCCGCCTGAACCATCTGGCGTCCTGATTCCACGTTCTCTGTTGGTATCAGCAGGCCTGCCGGCCGCAGTATCGGGTTGACATAATCTCCCGGTTGCAGAAAAAATTGCTGGACACGACCGCTTACGCCAGCGAACACGGTAGTCTTTTCTAGTTCAACCTCCGCCTGTTCCAGAGTCTCCCTGGAGCTGGCTTGCTGTGAGGGCAATACCAGGGAAAGTTTGGCTGCCACGGCCCCCTGATTGGCAACTGCAGAAGCCAGTGCACCCACCCTGGAAGAGACAGTGTGAGTCAGTCGCTGTAACTCCTGGTCACTCACGATGCCAGCATTTTTCTCTCGCAGCTCCTGCTTCACACGAAGCTCATTCTGAGCCTGTTGTAGAGAGCCCTTCGCCGTTTTAACCATGCCTTCGGCTGCTGCGAGTTCCGAGCGCGCCACCTCGAAGGCCGCTTCCATCTCCGTGACGTGGCTTGCTGCGACCTCCACCGCAGCCAGTTGCGTGGAATCGCGCAGGCTGAACAGCGGATCACCAGCTTGTACCAGCTGACCGTTTTTGACGAACACTTTTTCCACTCGCCCGCCTCCCTCCGGTAGTATCGTTACTGTGCGAAAAAAAGGTGATGCGTTGGTGGTGGATGGGTGGTAGTAGAATATCAACGTGATCAGGGCCACAGTGAGGAGTACGCAAGCCGTGATGCCCCAGCGCAGTTCATACCACATCGTGAAAAAGGTGATTTCCTTACCCCAGCGTTTGTGCTGGGTGTAGCGGCGTATCAGGAAATCCGGAAGGATTGTTACCAGTGAACAGAGCATAAATTCCAGCATCGACTACACCTCCTTTGTCGGTGTGTCGGCGACAGATTGCGCGCCGTCAGCAGTTGCCGGCTCCTGCGTGGCATCACCTCCAGCCCGGGTTGCGGCCAGTCTCTTCAGCGAGTTGGCGATAGACTCGAGGGGCGTTGTGAAATCCGGCAGGCGGATGACAGACATGAGCAATGCCGCCACCCAGAAGATATTATTGTGAGTGAACAGCGCCAGAATCGCCAACACCATGACGACCTGAAGTTGCGTGTTGTTATGTTTGTGCGCCATCCGCTCCGGGAGGGCGTGCAGTTTGAGATACAGGTTTCCGACCACCATCAACAGGATGATCAAGAGCCATAACACAATGGTGAACAGTGGGTCACCGTCGGGTCCTGGCAGGTATCGGGGCAGGTGGTCCGGCGCCAGCGGGTGCAATGTATCGGTCATAGATCCCTTCCGTTTCTGAAGATTGAGACTGCCGGGAACTTTCCCCAGAGCGCCATATGGTGATCAACCTGAATCTTATCATAACTAGAAATCACCTCGAACCTCTGACTAATCGAGCAATTCAATGAAGCCTTACCTGCTTATCAATTGCGAATGGGGGAATTGACAAACTCGCTTTCAACGTCTCTCGAAGCCCGGGGCATTAAGATCGATGAAGCAGGAATCCTGAACGCCCTCGATCCGGCGGCAATCATGGACTTCGCC
>JAIVTC010000270.1:0-5799 GCA_048629055.1 Candidatus Bathyarchaeota archaeon | reverse complement strand
GATCAGGCGAATGCCAGGTTCCTCGACAGCGACAAGTCGCCATCACGCAAGGTGGGGGAGCTGGATACCCGCGGCAGCCACTTCTACCTGGCGATGTACTGGGCGCAGGCGCTGGCTGAGCAGGCGAAAGATAACGATCTTCAGCGTAGATTCATCCCGGTTGCGCAGCAACTGGCAGAAAATGAGGCAAAAATTGTCGCAGAGCTCAATGCCGTCCAGGGAGAGGCTGTAGATATCGGTGGTTACTACGGTCCTGATGAAGAGAAGAGCGAGCGCGTGATGCGCCCCAGCGTCACTTTCAACGCGGTCATGGATGCTGTTTAGAGTTACTGCCTGAAAAGCCTTTTTTAACCACAGATGCACACAGATAAACACAGATCAAAAAAGTGTAACTTCTCAATAAATTCGTTGATTGATAAGCATCTGCAGGATCACATGGCATTTCGACCAAAGAGAGAAATCCTTAACCTGAGCGCTCAACCGGGGCTTTACGATTTCTCTCTTTGGTCGAAATGACAATAGCGGGTGCCTTGCAAGGGGTTCTTTAGTGATCATCTATTTGTGTAAATCTGTGTGCATCTGTGGTTAGTTACAGTTCACTCAACGAGCTGATTTCGATCTCTGCTCTCTCGACATCATCGGGCCAGGGCGTTTCGTGGCGATTCAGCCACAGGGCATGCAGTCCGAAGCTCCTGGCTGATTCGACATCACGCAGTGGATCATCACCGATGTGCAGTATCTGCTCAGGGTTGCTGCCGGTCATCTCCACGAGACGTTCAAAAATCGCTGGATGGGGTTTAGCGTGCCCCACTTGTTTGGCATTGAGACTGTGATGAAAAATCCCCTTCAGCGGCGTCTTGTCGATCTCGGTGGTGCCGTTGGTCACTGATACCAGCGTGTATTCCGCTTTCAGCTGTGTGAGCGCTGGGACGACATCCGGATAGGGGCGTACCAGATTGCGAAACTGCTGGAAGTAGTCGACGGCCTCTGCAGCTATGCCGGGATCGTGGTCAAACTCCAGCAGCAGTTGGCGCAGCTGGATTTCGCGCAGCAGATTCAGGTCGTGGGCGATGGCCGGCTCCTGTTTGGCAAGCTGGCGGCGGTGCTCCCGCAGGCTGTGAATGGTGTGCGCCTCGGTCAGCTGCCGGGCGCGTGACGCAAGCCACTGCATCAACTGCTCCTCGGCGTGCATGATGGTCTGCATGCAGGGCCAGAGGGTGTCATCCAGATCGAAGCTGATGACGCGGATGCTTGTTGGGATTTTGTTCAAGAGGAGTTAGGTTTTAAGATTTAAGTTTTAGGTGATAGCTTCTAACTCAGCCTGCTGGTCCAGTCAGTTGCTCTTTGAATTCGTCTGCAGAGAGTAGCTGGAAAGAGAGTTCAGAGCGTAGAGCCAGTAAATCCATATCGCCGGAAACAAGCATCTCCACCCCCGACAGGCTGGTAAGGGCAAGATATACCTGATCATCCTTGTCCCTGCATTCGGGCAAGTGTTTAGGGCTTTTCTCCAGCCTGTATGTTTCAGTGTATGGCAGGAAATCAGCGAGCATCTCCTCCTGTTCAATACCGGTCAGTTTAAATTTCGGATAAGCAAGAGTCCGCAACAGCTCCGAGACTGTTTGTTTGCAGACCACGGGACGAATCTCTCCAGATAGCCAGGCTTGCCGAATCCAGGCGAGCCGTCCATTGGTAAAGAGCAAGGCGGATAGAACGATATTTGTGTCGAGAACAACACGTGTTGTCATTTGCGCCCACGCGCCCAGGCCACTGCTTCAGCGACATCAGATTCATCGATGCCCAAAGCAGCAAGCTTGTTGCGTACAGCGTCGGCCTTTTGAATCCTTACGGGTGTAAGAACAATGCGGCCGCCTTCAACTTCGACGTCGAAATAGTCGGTTAGAGCCACCTTGGAAACCACTGCTTTTGGCAACGTGACCTGATTTTTTGATGTCATTTTAGCAAGCATATCTTACTTCCTTACTTATAGCGTATATGAATATACTACTTCATTATATGCCTGCCATGCAATTTATACATTCCGGGATGCTCTGAATGATTCATCTCATTTTGCATCATTGCCAATATATTTGCGCTTCCACACCAGGTAGACCGCCGGCAGCACAAACAGCGACAACAGCGGCGCGGTGATCATGCCGCCGACCATCGGCGCGGCGATGCGCTTCATGACTTCGGAGCCGGTGCCTTCGCCGAGCATAATTGGAATCAGACCGGCGACGATGACGGCGACTGTCATCGCCTTGGGGCGCACCCGCAGGGCGGCGCCTTCCATGATGGCGTCTTTGAGTTTTGGCACAGTCATTGGCCCCTGCTGCTGCATGTTGCCGAGGCTTTTGTCCAGATAGACCAGCATGATGACGCCGAATTCGGCAGCCACTCCAGAGAGTGCAATCAAACCAACGGCGACGGCAACAGAGAGATTATAGCCGAGCAGGAAGATCAGCCAGAATCCGCCGATCAGCGCAAACGGGAGGGAGAACATCACCAGCAGCGCCTCTCCTGCATGGCGAAAGGTGAGATAGAGCAGCACGAAGATGATCACCAGTGTCACAGGAACCACCTGCGTCAGCTTCTCCTGGGCGCGAATCATATACTCGTATTGTCCGGACCAGGTGATCGAGTAGCCCGGCGGCAGTTCCACCTTGTCGCGCACCACTGCGCGCGCCTGTGCGACATAGGAGCCCAGATCGACACCGCGGATATCAACAAAGGTCCAGCCGTTGAGGCGCGCATTTTCGCTTTTCAGCATCGGCGGGCCATCGACAATCAGCACCTCGGCAACCTGGCCCAGCGGCACCTGCTCCCCTCTGGCCGTGAGCAACGGCAGTTCGCGCAGCTTTTCGACATCATTGCGCTGTTCGCGGGGGAAACGCAAATTGACCGGGTAGCGCTCCAGCCCCTCGACGGTGGTGGTGATATTGATGCCGCCGACAGCGACAGCGACCATCTGGTTGATGTCGGAGATATTGAGTCCAAAACGGGCGGCGGCAAGACGGTTGGGTCGGATTTCGATGTAGCGCCCGCCGGCAACCCTTTCAGAGTAGGCGGAGGTCGTCCCCGGCACGCTCATGATGACCCGTTCGAGCTCTTTGCCGATGCGTTCGATAACCTTCAGGTCGGGGCCGGCAACCTTGATACCAACCGGCGTCTTGATGCCGGTGGCAAGCATGTCGATGCGCGTCTTGATCGGCATCACCCAGGCGTTGGTGACCCCGGGAAAATCAATGATTCGGTCCAACTCGTCGATCAGCTTGTCGATCGTCATGCCCGGCCGCCATTGATCTTTGGGATGGAACTGGATCAGGGTTTCTATCATGGTCAGGGGCGCAGGGTCGGTTGCGGTGTCGGCGCGTCCGATTTTACCGAAGACGCGCTTCACTTCCGGCAGCGTCTTGATAAGCCGGTCGGTCTGCTGCAGCAGTTCCCTGGCCTTGCCGATGGAGATTCCCGGCATGGTTGTCGGCATATACATCAGGTCGCCTTCGTCGAGTTCCGGCATGAACTCCGATCCCAGGCCGTCGGCGAAACGCGACAGCCAGGGGGTGTCCGAAAATGTTGAACGCCAGGATTTTCCAAGATCCTTCTGCCAACCGTCGATAGTGTCGATGGCCGGAGAGGGCGCATCGTCATTGAAAATTTGCACAATCTGAAATGGCCACTTGAGCGGCTCCAGCATTCCCTTGATACCGCTCACGGGGATGATCATGGTGAGCGCAGCCAGCAGTGACATCATGATGGTGAAGCGAGGGAGCTTAAGCACCAGTTTCAATACCGGCGCGTAGATAAAGACCAGAAAGCGATTCAGCGGGTTGCTTTTCTCATCGGGGATCTTGCCGCGGATGAAATAGCCCATCAGCACCGGCACCAGGGTGATGGCCAGAGCGGCCGAGGCGGCCATGGCGTAGGTCTTGGTAAATGCCAGCGGCGCAAACAGCCGCCCCTCCTGTGCCTCCAGCGTAAACACCGGCAGAAAACTGAGGGTAATGATCAGCAGCGAATAGAACAGCGCCGGCCCCACTTCGGTTGCCGAGGTTGTTATCACCTTCCAGTGTTCATCGCCTTTTGGCATGTGGCCGTATTGGTGCTTGTACTGCTCGAGATGTTTGTGCGCGTTTTCGATCATCACGATGGCCGCGTCGACCATCGCGCCGATGGCAATGGCGATGCCGCCGAGCGACATGATATTGGCGTTGATGCCCTGCTGCTTCATGATAATGAAAGCAGCCAGGATCCCCAGCGGCAGGGTGACGATGGCGACAAAGGCCGAGCGGATATGAAACAGAAACAGCAGACACACCAGCGCCACCACCACAAACTCCTCGATGAGCTTCTCCTGGAGGTTGTCGACCGCGCGCATGATCAGCGCCGAGCGGTCGTAGGTTTCGATGATCTCGACGCCTTCGGGAAGCCCCTGTTTCAGCTGCTGCAGCTTCTCCTTGACGGCCGCGATGGTGGCCAGCGCGTTCTCGCCGTAGCGCATCACGATGATGCCGCCGGTGATCTCTCCCTCACCATCGAGGTCGGCAACCACGCGGCGCATCTCGGGGCCGATCTGCACTGTGGCAAGGTCGCGCAGCAGGATGGGTGTGCCGTTCTCTGTGACATCGATGGGGATAGTCTCGATATCCTCGATCGATGTGAGATAGCCGCGCGTACGGATCATGTACTCGGCTTCCGCCAGCTCCAGCACCGAGCCGCCAACCTCCTGGTTGGCGTTGCGGATCGCCTGTGACAGCCGGCTCACGGGAATCGAGTAGGTGCGCAGTTTTTCCGGGTCGACGATCACCTGGTACTGACGCACCATGCCTCCCACTGTCGCTACTTCCGAGACGCCGGGCACGGTTTGCAGCTCATATTTCAGAAACCAGTTCTGCAGCGAGGTCAACTGGGCCAGGTCGTGCTTGCCGCTGCGATCCGTCAGCGCATAGCTGTAGACCCAGCCGACGCCTGTGGCGTCAGGGCCGAGGCGCGGCTGTACACCATCCGGCAGGTCGGCCATCGCCTGGTTCAGATACTCGAGCACCCGCGCGCGCGCCCAGTAGAGATCGGTGCCATCCTCGAAGATGATGTAGACGTAGGAGTCGCCAAAGAATGAGTAGCCGCGCACCACCTTCGCGCCGGGAACCGACAGCATGGTGGTCGTCAGCGGGTAGGTGACCTGCTCCTCGACCACGCGTGGTGACTGTCCCGCATAGGCGGTGCGGATGATGACCTGCACATCGGAGAGATCCGGGATCGCATCCAGCGGGGTCTGCTGGAGTGATACCCAGCCCCAGGCTGATATCATCAGGGTGGCGATGATGACCAGAAAGCGGTTGCGAATCGATGCGGCAATGATTTGATCCAGCATCTGACTACTCCCCGCTAAAATCAGAGTTGGAATCCAAGCCGAAATCAGAGCTGGAATCAGACGATAGACGCAGGAAGCTTGCCTGCAACGCCGACTCTGAATCGATCAGGAACTGCCCCGAGGTGACGACTTCATCACCCGCCTCGATACCGCTGACGATCTCCGTCATGCCTGCCTGGTTGATGCCGGTGGTGACATCGACCGGCTGGAACCGGCCGTCGCCGAGCGCCTTGACGACAGCCTTGCGCTCGCCGGTGACGATCACAGCCTCTTTTGGAATAGTGACAACCTGTTTTTTGGGGGCTGCCTTGATCACCACCTCGGCGTACATGTTGGGCTTGAGGGCATGGTCGGCATTGGCAAAACTCAGGCGCACGCTCAGGGTGCGTGACCTGGAATTCAATTGCGGATAGATATATTCGATCTTGCCT
>JAIVTC010000269.1:0-8584 GCA_048629055.1 Candidatus Bathyarchaeota archaeon | reverse complement strand
TACCACGAAAGTCACGAAAAGCACGAAAATAGACGAAATGGTTGTGACAGACTCTTCCCCAGTCCCCAGTCCTCAGTCCCCAGTCCCTATACATGCAACTGTTTGCAGCGCTATCTCCAGCTCTTCATCAGTGGGTATCACCAGGATACTCACAGGACTTGCGTCACTGTTGATGGCAAAGGTGCCTTTACCCCGGCGTGAATTTTTCTCGTTGTCGATCTCGATGCCCATTGCCGCCATGCCGGCGCAGCTCTGCGCCCGTGTGCGGGCGTCATTTTCGCCAATTCCGCCGGTAAATACCACGGCATCCAGCTGGCCGAGCACCGCATAGTAGGCGCCGATGTATTTCTTGATGCGGTAGCTATACATCTCCAGCGCCAGCCTGGCGAGCTCGTCACCGGCGTCGGCCAGGCGGTGCACTTCGCGCATGTCGTTGCACCCGCAAATCCCTTTCAGGCCGCTCTCTTTATTCAGCAGGTTCTCCACCTCCTGGTTGCTCAGACCGGCTTCCCGCGCCAGCTAGTAGTGGATGGCAGGATCGATGTCGCCGCAGCGGGTGCCCATGATCAATCCTTCCAGCGGCGTCATGCCCATCGAAGTATCGACGCTGCGGCCCTTGCTGATAGCGGCGGCGCTGGCGCCGTTGCCGAGGTGCAGTGTGATCAGATTCAGGGAGGAGAGGGGTTTGCCGAGATGTTTTGCAGCCTGTTTGGCGACATAGTGATGCGAGGTGCCGTGAAACCCGTAGCGGCGCACATGCTGCTCTGAGTAAAGCTTATCGGGGAGTGCATAGCGCCAGGCATGTTGCGGGATCGACTGATGAAAGGCGGTGTCGAACACGGCCACCTGGGGGATGTCAGGCGCCGCCTGCAGGGCAACTTCGATGCCCATGAGGTTGGCAGGGTTGTGCAGCGGGGCGAGCGGGATCATCTCCCGGATACGTCCGACCACTTCATCGTCAATCAGCGTCGGCTGTGTGAAATATTCACCACCGTGCACCACGCGGTGTCCAATGGCGGACAACTCGGAGAAATCATGGATTGCTTCGCTTTCACGCAGCACCGAGCCGATTCTCAGCAGGCCGTCGCGGTGAGTCGCTATCGCGTGTTTGCTCTCTGTTTCTTTTACTCCGCCCCGGTAGTCAGTGTGCCGGTGCACAGCCTGCGGTTCGCCGATGCGCTCGATCAGACCCGAAGCAAGCACCTGCGCCCCGCTCATGTCGAACAGCTGATACTTGATCGAGGAACTGCCGGAGTTGATGACCAGTACTTTCATGCTGAGGGTGATCCTGTCTGCGCCTGAACGGCAGTGATGGCGACGGTATTGACAATGTCGGTGACAGTGCAGCCGCGGCTGAGGTCATTGACCGGTTTGTTCAGTCCCTGCAGAACAGGACCGATGGCCACAGCGCCGGAGGAACGCTGTACTGCCTTGTAAGTGTTGTTGCCGGTGTTGAGGTCGGGAAAGATAAATACGGTGGCGCTGCCTGCCACCTCGCTGCCGGGCAATTTTGTTTTGGCAACGCCCGCATCAACCGCAGCATCATACTGCATGGGCCCTTCGATCTTGAGGTCCGGCCGCATTGACTTTGCCAGCCGGGTTGCCTCGCGCACCTTGTTCACGGCTTCACCCTTGCCGGATTCTCCGGTGGAGTAGGAGAGCATGGCGATACGTGGTTCGATACCAAACATCTGTGCGGTATCCGCCGAACTGATGGCGATGTTCGCCAGCTGCCCGGCATCTGGATCCGGGTTCACCGCGCAGTCGCCGTACACCAGCACGCGATCCGGCATGCACATCAGGAATACGCTGGAGACGATGGAGATGCCCGGTTTGGTTTTAATAATTTCAAACGATGGGCGGATAGTATGCTGTGTGGTGTGCACGGAGCCTGAGACCATGCCGTCGGCGTGGCCATGGTGAACCATCATGGTGCCGAAATAGCTGACGTCAGCCATGGTGTCGCAAGCCATGTCAAGCGAGATTCCCTTGTGCTGGCGCAGCTGGAAATAGCTTTCAGCATACTGTGGGCGAAGCTCCGATTGCAGGGGGTCGATGATATTGACCTTCTCCAGGCGCAGCCCCAGGGACTGGATCTTCTGCTTGATTTCGTCGCTGTTGCCCAGCAGGGTAAGCTGCGCCACATCACGCAGTGAAAGGATCTCTGCGGCGCGCAGGATGCGTTCTTCGCTGCCTTCCGGCAACACGATGTGCTGCTGTTGCGCCTTGGCCCGCTGCAGCAGTTCGTACTCGAACATCAGCGGCGTCACCCGGGTGCTGCGTCTGGTTGTCAGCAGTTGCTGCAGTTGCTGCAGATCGACATTGGCTTCGACGATGCCCAAAGCGGCGGCGATCTTGTGTTCATTTTCCACCGAGAGTTCGGCGGTGATGCGGCTTACGTTCATCGCGGTGGTAAAGGTATCGGTTGCCGCACCGAGAATGGCGAAGGGGGGCTTGCCAAGTCCCGCCAGCAGTTTGGTTATCTGTGGGTCGGGTTTTTGCCCGCCTGTCAGCAGCAGACCGGAGATCTGTGGATAGGACGTTGAGGGGTGGGAAAGGAAACACGCCAGTATGATATCGGCACGGTCAGAAGGGGTAATGACGAGGCTGCCCTCCTCGACATGATCGAGAAAATCCGGCGCCTGCATGGCTGCCACCTTGTAGTTCTGCACGATACGATTCAGCCCGGTCGCATCTCCATAGATGACATGTGTCTCAAGATGACGCGCAATATCAGCGATCGTTGGTTTAGAGAGCAGCGGTTCCTGCGGTATGAGGTAAACCGGTGAGTCAGCCAGCGGGGATTTTTCAAGCTGCGCCTTCAGTGTCTCGAGCTGGTCGCGAGGGACGCTGTTGATGACGGTTGCCAGAATGTCGCAATGGCGCTCCTGCAGGGATTTCAGGAAGCCGCCGGCGGCATTGATGATTTCACTGTTGCTGCGATCGATGCCGCGCACCACGGGCAGGATAGAGCAGCCCAGATTGTTGGCGACATCGCTGTTGAAATCAAATTCCAGCGTCGCATGTCCATCCCTGTAGTCTGTACCGGCGCACAACACCAGGTTGCACTTTGCCTGCAGGCTGCGGTACTTTGCCAGGATTCTTTTCAACAGCTCGTCACCGCGATTCGCTGTTACCAGTTCGCGCGCTTCATCGCTGCTGCAACCGTACATCTCCTCATACGTGAGATCCAGCTGGTAGCGCTCAGCGATCAGCTGAATGAGAGGGTCATGCTGTTCACCCGAGCGGATGACCGGCCTGAAAAAACCGACCTTGCTGTGATGCCCGGAGAGGAATTCCATCATTGCGAGCACAATAACGGATTTGCCGCTGCTGAGTTCAGCACCTGATATATAGATGTTTTGTGTCATTGGATCCTGTTCCCTGTCAGCCGAGCTATAAATTGTGTGTAACCTAACACGAATACGACTGCGGCAACAAACGGGCGACGGCGCATGGGCGGATCAGGCCGCCGATGACATAAAGGGGGAGGGGATACCCTGAAAATCAAAAGCCGTTGTTAATAATGCGGCGACCTGTTTTCAGGAGGTGGTTTCTACTGTTGAGCTTCTTGAAAAACTCTCAAAAGCTGTCATTTCGACTGAAAGGAGAAATCTTAAAATAAGATCTCTCACATTCGTTCGAGATGATAAATCCACCACTTGCGAGTTTTGCAAGATGCTCTGTTAATACGAGATTGTCTGGGTCACAAACAGGTAGACGATGTAAGAGGTTAAGGCCGTTACAAAGATAATTTGTAGAGCGATACAGACTTTTGGAAGTCCGAGCCGGCATGATTGTAAAAGACCACAACGTTTTTGCTCGTGCATCTGCGAAATCTCCTCTGAATTATTATATTTTAATGTGTGACACAAATATGACAGGGAGATATTCGCATAGATGCATTGGGGTGTAAATTGCGAATTCTCACTTTTTTAAGTGATTTGACTCCTCTGAATCATTTGAAAAAAAGCTGGAATGACACTCTTGTCGGGGTGTTGGAGGGTGTTTCCAGATGGATTCTGGAGAAAGAGTTGTATATTAGAATTTGGTTAAATAGCAAAGAGTTGATCTGGATCAATTCCCTGGCATATAAGTTGAATCCCGTCATTGCGAGCGAAGTGCATCAATCCCGTTCGAGCAGAGAGAGAACCACACGCCCGTCAAACGACTTGAGATAGTGTGAGCCGGGGGTGAGGTAGATTGCTGATTTTCCCTGCAGCGCCGGCACCAGGTTCATGTCCTGACTGGCGGAAGGAACGATATTGTCGTAATCGGCGCGTATCACCGAGGTGTAGTTGATATCCGGATGCGGCTGGTTATTGAGCCAGAAAAGCTCGGTTCCGGGGCGTGCTGGAAGCAGGTCGACAAAGAGTGCGCGCGAGTGACTTGCTGCGTCATAGGCATCCCCGCCGGCTATCCTCTTGACAAAGTTGAACGGGCCGCTGTTGCGGGTAATTTTCAGGCCATCGACAGCGAGCGGTGTACCCAGGTGAGGGGCGGCAATGGTGATCAGATGAGTCACTTGCCGGGCGCCGTAGCGCACCAGCGTCATACGCGCCACCACGCCGCCGGCGGAGTGCCCGACCAGCGTGATTTTTTCATGCGGATGCCGCAGTTGCGCCTTTTGCAGCTGCTCCTGCAGTATGTCTGACTGCACCATCAAAGGTGCGTTAAAGGGGAGTTCCACCACGTACAGGGTTTTGCCGTCCTGGGTTGCCGGCGGTGTCTGATAACCTGCCATCAGCGGGCCACCGTCATGCCATCCATGCGCCTCCATAGTGGCAACGATGCCGCTTCTGTCCCATGTGATGCCGTTGGTGAGATAACCATGCACCAGAATGGTGACATCAGCGATTGCTGCTGACGGCAGCAGCAGGCAGGCCAGCAGAAAGTAGCGAATTCTCTGATGCATGATAGTTCTCCTGTATAGTGGAAACATGCATTTTTCTCTTGGTGTTCTGAGAGAAATGAATATTAGATATCTCTAATATTCTAGAGCATTCCTTTTTGATTGTCCAGGTAGGTTTTACGTTTTTGGTTTTAGGTTTATGTGTGGAATATGTGGAGAGTTTCGATTTGATCAGCGCTCTGTAGAGAGATCTGTATTGGAGCGCATGAATGCACGGCTTGCGCGGCGCGGCCCGGATGACGAGGGTTTGTTCCTGCGTGAGAATGTGGGGTTTGGGCACCGCCGCCTGGCGGTCATCGATCTTTCGCATAAATCCCATCAGCCGATGGTTGATGAGGATTTGGGACTGACGCTGGTATTCAACGGTGCCATCTACAACTACCGGGAACTGCGCCAACAGCTGCAAAGCAAGGGTTACAGTTTTTTCTCGGATGGTGATACCGAAGTGATCATCAAGGCGTACAGGGAGTGGGGTGAAGATTGCCCCGAGCACCTGAACGGCATGTTCGCCTTTGTCATCTGGGATCAAAAACGGCAGCAATTGTTTGCGGCGCGTGATCGCTTTGGCATCAAGCCGCTCTACTATTCGCTGGATCAACAGCGTTTTCGCTTCGCCTCGAATACCCAGGCGCTGCTTGCTGCAGGTGATGTGAACAGGGCCATCGATACCGAGGCGCTGCATTTTCAATTCACACTGCATGGCGTTGTCCCGGCGCCGCGAACCATTATCGAAGGGATTCGTAAACTGGAGCCGGGCTGCAGCCTCACCCTGGATGCTGCGGGCAATCTCGGCCAACGTCGCTACTGGCGGCTGGATGCGACGCGCCCCGAGCAGGAACTCAGCGAAGATGAGTGGATCGATGCCATTCATGAGGCGCTGCGCACGGCTGTGAAGCGGCGCAATGACGTCGCCGATGTGCCGGTCGGGGTGCTGCTCTCGGGTGGACTCGACTCCAGTTTGCTGGTGGCGCTGCTGGCAGAACTGGGGATATCGGATATACGCACATTCTCGATCGGTTTTGAGGATCAGCCCGAAGAGAAGGGCAGCGAGTTTGAATACTCCGATCAGGTTGTCGAACGTTATCAGCCCCGCCATCACAAGTTCCTGATCCCCAACGAGGATGTGTTGCAGCGCCTGCCGGAGGCTGTTGACGCCATGGCGGAGCCGATGTTCGGCCAGGATGCAATCGCCTTCTATCTGCTCTCCGAACAGGTGTCGAAACAGATCAAGGTGGTGCAGTCGGGGCAGGGCGCTGATGAGGTGTTTGGCGGCTATTTCTGGTATTCACGTATGCAGGAAGAGCAGGGCAGCCCCCTGGAGCGTTTTCGCAAGCACTATTTTGATCGTGATCATGATGAATATCTGCGCATGGTGTCATCCGCATGCCGGGTTGCAGATTTTACCGGAGAGTATGTCGCACAGCGTCTCGGTGAGCCGCAGGCTGACTCTTTTCTGGATCAGGCGCTGCGTCTTGATGTCACCACGCTGATCGTCGATGATCCTGTCAAGCGTGTGGACAACATGACCATGGCGTGGGGACTGGAGGCACGGGTGCCGTTTCTCGATCATCAACTGGTTGAAGTGGCGGCCAAGAGCCCTCCGCAGTTTCGTCTCAGGCAGGATGGCAAGTATCCGTTGAAGATGATAGCCCGCGGTATTGTGCCGGATGCGGTCATCGACCGGCCCAAAGGCTATTTTCCTGTGCCGGCGCTCAAATATGTGCGCGGTGATTTTCTTGGATTCATGCGTGACATCCTGGATTCGCAGGCGTGTCGTGAGCGGGGCCTCTTCAATCGAAAATATATCGATATGCTGCTGTCGGCGCCAGAAATGCATCACACCCGCATTCAGGGGAGTAAACTGTGGCACCTGGCGGTATTCGAGTACTGGCTGCAGAGAAATCTGGATCACTCGTAACATCTCAACAGTCGCACGCCGTCATTGCGAGGAACGAAGCTTCCGTGTCCTGCTCATGCCCCTCACCATTATCCCTGTAGGCGAAGCAATCTCGTATTATCAAACTCCTGAGATTGCCGCGCTGCGCTCGCCATGACAAATAAAACAGGGTTGATTTTTATTCTGATCTCCCCAATAGTTATGGGACGGATATGCTGTAATGTATTCAGGCCAAATTTCGTCACTTCTCATCTAACTCCGTGCATTGTTTGATCCTGCACCGGGTTGTTGAAAAGCCACTGAGCTTTTTGCAAAATTCGAAACAGTGAGTTTTGTCATCTCGAACAAATGTGAGAGATCTGATTAATCAATGCGTTAAGATTTCTCCTTTCAGTCAAAATGACAGCTTTTGACGGTTTTGCAAGAGGTTCTACTAATTTCTAATAATTCAGGTAAATAGTATGGATGTTCTAGAACGCATCAAAGAGCAGGTTGAAAGCAACCCCGTCATTCTCTACATGAAGGGCACCCCCCAGTTTCCCCAATGTGGTTTCTCCTCGCGCACGGCTGCAGCGCTGCAGGATTGCGGCGTGAAATTCGCCTATGTCAACGTGCTGGCCGACCCGGAGGTTTTTGAGAATCTTCCCCGCTATGCCGACTGGCCGACCTTTCCGCAGCTCTACATCGACAAGGAGCTGGTCGGAGGCTGTGACATTACCCTGGAACTGCACGACAGCGGCGAACTGCAGAAGATGATGGATGAGGCCGGCAAACAGTGGCCAGAGGAAGACGATTCCTGATTGTTTGCCAGTTGTTCTGAAATAAAAAGGCGATCATCTGATCGCCTTTTTATTGTTCAGTAATTTTCAGAAGGAGCGAAATACTCTTCGGTGGTGTGCGGCGGCTTGTACCATGAGAGCTTCTCATGCAACTCCACGACTTCGCCGATGATGATCAGGGTCGGTGGTTTGGGTTGTTCCTTCTCCACAATATCCATGATGGTCTTAAGTGTGCCGGTAAAGAGACGCTGCATATGCGTGGTTCCCTGCTGAACCAGGGCTACCGGCATATCTGCAGAGACGCCATGCGCCTGCAGCTCACGCGTTATCACGGGCAGTCCCTTGAGCCCCATATAGAAGACAATCGTCTGCTGCGGCTGGGCGAGCTGCTCCCAGTTGAGATTCATGCTGCCGTCTTTCAGGTGTCCGGTAACGAAGGTCACAGACTGGGCATAGTCGCGATGCGTCAATGGAATGCCGGCATAGGAGGCGCACCCTGCAGCAGCGGTAATCCCCGGGATGACCTGGAACGGAATCCCCTCTTCGGCAAGGGTATCGATCTCTTCGCCGCCGCGGCCGAAGATAAAGGGATCGCCGCCTTTGAGGCGCACCACCCGCTTGCCCTCTTTGGCCAGTCTCGCCAGCAGCTTATTGATCTCCTCCTGGGGCATGGCGTGATTGTTGCGCTCCTTGCCGACATAGATGCGTTTGGCGTCCCGGCGGGTCATCTCGACGATCGATTTTGCAACCAGGCGGTCATAGACGACGACATCGGCCTTCTGCATGCATCGCAGCGCCCGGAAGGTGAGCAGGTCAGGATCACCGGGGCCTCCTCCAACCAGGTAGACCTCGCCCATGCCGGCATCGGGTTTTGCCTCCTGCAGCGCTTTTTGCATGACCACTTCCGCCTCTTCCATATGACCGGAGAAGACGCGCTCGGCGACGCCGCCCTGCAGGACATTATCCCAGAAGCGTCGCCGATCATCGTGATCGGAA
>JAIVTC010000268.1:0-5417 GCA_048629055.1 Candidatus Bathyarchaeota archaeon | reverse complement strand
TATAAGCCAGCGTACCTTTCATGGATCCTTCTGACGCTGTCTTCATGGCGGCGCAGATCTCTTCGTAGGAAGCTTCCTTCTCCAGCTCGACGGTCAGGTCGACAACAGAGACGTCGGATGTGGGTACGCGGAAAGCCATACCGGTCAGCTTGCCGTTGAGTTCCGGAAGAACCACGCCAACAGCCTTGGCAGCGCCGGTAGATGAAGGAATGATATTTTCCAGGATGCCGCGGCCGCCGCGCCAGTCTTTCATGGAGGGGCCGTCAACAGTCTTCTGCGTAGCAGTTGCTGCATGCACAGTCGTCATGAGACCGCGCTTGAGGCCCCAGTTGTCATTCAGCACCTTGGCGACAGGCGCCAGGCAGTTGGTAGTACAGGATGCAGCAGAGACGATCGCCTCGCCTGCATAGCTCTCATGGTTGACGCCGTAGACGAACATCGGAGTGCCGTCTTTTGAAGGAGCACTCTGAACAACCTTCTTCGCGCCGGCATCGATGTGCTTCTGGCAGCTCTCTTCGGTGAGGAAGAAACCGGTGCAGTCGATAACGATATCTGCGCCGACTTCATCCCATTTCAGGTCTGCAGGATCACGTTCGGCGGTAAGACGAATCTTCTTGCCATCGATGACGAAGTTGCTGCCGTCTACTGCAACTTCGCTGCCAAAACGGCCGTGCACAGAATCGTACTTCAGCATGTATGCAAGATACTCTGCGTCGAGCAGATCGTTGATGCCGACGATTTCAATATCCTTGAAATCTTTTGCAACAGCGCGGAATACCATACGGCCGATGCGGCCAAAACCATTAATACCGACTTTGATAGTCATAGATTATCTCCAGAGTTTAAAGAGTGGAATAGATACGGTTTGATTAAAACGTTTTGAATCGATCAGGGAGAGCAGCGCTCTCCCTGATCGGTTTTAGCCAGTGACTTCGTCAATGGCTGAGAGTACATTTTCAGTCGTAAAGCCGAACTCCTTGAAGAGTTCCGGCGCCGGAGCAGATTCACCGAAGCGATCCATGCCGATCACCTTGCCGTTCAGGCCTGCATACTTGTACCAGCCGGCTGAGACAGCGGCTTCAACAACCACACGGGCAGTGACGGCAGCGGGCAGTACAGATTCACGATAATCGGCATCCTGTGCATCAAACAGATCGACCGCAGGCATCGATACAACGCGAACCTTCTTGCTGCTCTGCTCAGCAGCCTCGACAGCGAGTTGCACTTCAGAACCTGTCGCAATCACGATTGCATCCGGTGTGCCGTCGCAATCCTTGAGGATGTAGCCGCCCCTGGCGATATTGGCAATGGTCGCAGCATCACGCTGCTGGTGCTGCAGATTCTGACGGGAGAAGATCAGGCAGCTTGGGCCGTCGCTCTTTTCAACCGCAACTTTCCATGATACCGCTGTCTCGACCGCATCACAGGGACGCCATACTGTCATATTGGGAATCATGCGCAGTGTCGGAATCTGCTCGACAGCCTGGTGAGTCGGGCCGTCTTCGCCAAGACCGATAGAGTCGTGCGTGTAGACGAAAATGGACTGAATCTTCATCAGTGCAGCCATGCGCAGTGCATTGCGGGCATACTCCGAGAACATCAGGAATGTGGCGCCATAAGGGATGAAGCCGCCGTGCAGGGTCACACCGTTCATGATGGCGCTCATGCCGAACTCGCGCACACCGTAGGAGAGGTAGTTGCCCGAGAAATCAGCCGCCTTGCCATGATCCGGATTGATTGAAACCGAACCATCCCAGAAGGTGTTGTTCGAAGGCGTCAGGTCGGCAGAACCACCGAGGAATTCAGGCAGCAGCGGTCCGAGGCCATTCAATGCAGCCTTGGATGCGATACGGGTTGCAGGAGACTCCGCCTTGTCGTTGACAGCGGCGATGAATTTTTGCGCCTCTTCTTCCCAGTTTGACGGCAGATCACCCGCCATGCGGCGCTTGAATTCAGCAGCCAGTTCAGGGTGTGCGCCGGCATAGGCGTCCATCTTCTCGTTCCACGCAGCTTCCGCAGCGGCGCCCTTCTGTTTGGCATCCCAGCCGGCATAGACATCATCAGGGATCTCAAAAGGTCCGTAATTCCAGCCCAGTTGCTTGCGCGTCAGTGCAATCTCTTCATCACCCAGCGGCGCGCCATGGCAGTCGTGGGAGCCGGCAAGGTTTGGAGAACCAAAACCGATGGTGGTCTTGCAGCAGAGCAGTGAAGGTTTGTCAGTGACAGCCTGCGCCTCTGCCATCGCTTTGGCGATAGCGTCGGAATCATGACCATCGACGTCACGCACAACGTGCCAGCCATAAGCTTCAAAACGTGCAGGAGTATCATCGGTAAACCAGCCTTCGACTTCACCATCGATGGAGATGCCATTGTCATCCCAGAATGCAGTCAGCTTGCCGAGACCCAGGGTGCCGGCAAATGAGCATGCTTCATGGGAGATACCCTCCATCATGCAGCCGTCGCCCAGGAAGGTATAGGTGTTGTGATCGACGATATCGTGGCCGTCACGGTTGAACTGCGCCGCCAGCACTCTCTCGGCCAGCGCCATACCAATCGCATTGCTGATGCCTTGTCCCAGAGGGCCGGTGGTGGTTTCAACACCAGGCGCATAACCATACTCGGGGTGACCAGGTGTCCTGGAGTGCAGCTGACGGAAAGCCTTGAGATCGTCCATGCTGAGTTCGTACCCAGTCAGATGCAGCAGGGAGTAGATCAACATGGAGCCGTGTCCATTCGACAGCACAAAGCGGTCGCGGTCTGCCCAGTCCGGGTTGGCCGGGTTGTGTTTCATGTGATCGTTCCACAGCACTTCAGCCATATCCGCCATGCCCATGGGTGCGCCAGGGTGTCCGGAATTTGCTTTTTGTACTGCATCCATGCTCAGTGCACGAATGGCATTAGCTAGATCTCTGCGTGAGGCCATATGGGTATTCCCCTTTCAAAATGATTAGAAAAAGTGTTCAAAAAACCTGTCAATCATACTACGAATTGAAAGGCTTTCAATGAATATTCGAATATTCGTTATTTATTGTATGCCGAAATGAAATATCACGACATAAAGCACGGTATTTTGACGCAAACAAGCCGCAGGATCAATAAGGGAGAACCCCTGATGTAGGCATATCAGCATAAGGTATTTTTATTGTTACATCTAATTGATTTCAATAACAATGATCTGAGAAACTATTCTCCAATCCACTTGATAGAGCATCCCATGCTGGGAATCTGCTCTTCAGGGCCTCTGCCCGTCTCTGCAACCAGTTTCATCGCTGCAAACAGATCACGGCGGACATCCCCGCTCGCGGTCTCTTTACGGCTCTCATCGAGACGGCCGCGGTACTGCAGTTTGAGCTCTGCATTGTAGCCAAAGAAGTCCGGAGTACAGACAGCGCCGTAGGATTTGGCAATCTGCTGTGTCTCATCCAGCAGGTAGGGAAATGGATAATCGAACTCCGCCGCTATCTTTTTCATGTTGTCGAAAGAGTCTTCCGCGTATTCAGTCGGGTCATTGGACATGATCGCCACCGAGTTGACGCCCATCGCTTTGAGTTCGGCAGTGTCGCGCACGATGCGATCCCGAATCGATTTGACATAGGGACAGTGGTTGCAGATAAACATTACCAGCAATCCTTTTTCACCTTTACAGGAATCCAGTGTCCAGGTTTTTCCATCCACACCAGGCAGAGCGAAATCAATGGCGGGTTGATCAAAATCACAAACGGGCGGCTGCAAAGAGACCATGGTATTTCCTCTCGATTTAATCAGGATCAGGATTGTAGCAAGAAATGGTTTTAGGTAGAAAGGTTTTAGGTGGGTAAGTTTTAGGTTTTATGACGGGACAATCAGCATGTAGGGCGCAATAACCAACGGGCATTGCGCCGTATGAAATCGCGCCATGCGCTACCGCTTACCCCACCTGACTGTCCGTCATTGCGAGGAGCCTAAGCGACGCGGTAATCTTTTCTCCTAAAACATAAAACTTAAAACCTGAAATCTGTGTGCATCCGTGTTCATCTGTGGTTAATATGCCGTTCGATATTGACGCTGGCAAAACTCCCTACCCTGCGAGAATTAGTCATGAACAAACATAACAAAACCACTGACAGCCCTGCTAGCCGCAGAGAGATTTTCTCCTGGGCGATGTACGACTTCGCCAACTCCGGTTACACCACGGTGGTGCTGACGACCATTTTCAGCGCCTACTTCGTGGCGGTAATCGCCAGGGGGCTCCCCGCGGGTACAGGAACTTTTTTGTGGACGCTGGCGATTGGCATTGCCAACTTCATGGTGCTGCTCAGTGCGCCGGTCGCGGGGGCTGTCGCAGACCACAGGGCGATGAAAAAGCGTTTTCTGCTGGCGACAACCATCGGCTGCGTCAGCGCCACCGCCCTGCTCTCCCTGGCTGGTCCCGGCAACATACTCTTCGCCATGCTGCTGCTGATTCTCTCTGCCGTCTGCTTCTCGCTTGGAGAGAGCCTCATCGCCGCATTTCTTCCCGAGATTGCACCCGCCGGAAAAATGGGGCGCATCTCCGGCTATGGCTGGAGCCTCGGTTATCTCGGCGGACTGCTGACGCTGGGAATCTGCCTGGCATGGATTACCTGGGCCAAAAATAAAGGTCTGCAGGCAACAGAGTATGTGCCCGTTACGCTTCTGATTACCGCGGCAATTTTCGCCCTGAGTGCAACACCCACCTTTTTGTGGCTGCGTGAACGCGCTGTTGCACGACCACTTGCTAATGACAAATCATATCTCAAAAATGCATTCAGCCAGGTAGCCCGCACACTCAGAGAGGCGGCCAGATATCAGGATCTGTTTCGCTTCCTGCTGAGCCTGACCGTGTTTCAGGCAGGTGTCGCCACCGTGGTGGTGCTGGCAGCGGTTTACGCCCAGGAGGTGATGGGATTTGACAGCCAGCAACTGGTGGTGTTGATCATGGTGGTGAATGTCACAGCCGCAGCCGGCGCCTTTATCTTCGGCTATGCCCAGGACAGATTCGGCTCCGTCCCTTCCCTGGCTGTCGCTCTGCTCATCTGGATTGCCGCAGTGCTGGTGATCTTCACTGCAGAGAGCAACGCCGACGTATGGTTCGCCGGCAACCTCATCGGTGCTGCCATGGGAGCTACACAAGCAGGCGGCCGTGCGCTAATTGGCGAGTTGACCCCGGTAGTGCGCAGCGGTGAGTTTTTCGGCCTGTGGGGAATGGCAAACAGGGTCGCAGCCATCATTGGACCAGTCAGCTATGGAATCATCAGCTGGCTCAGCGCCGGCAATCACCGCCTGGCGATCCTTTCGACCCTGGCTTTTTTTGTCATTGGATTGCTGCTTCTGCTGCGCGTCAACGAATCACGCGGCAAAGCCGCGGCAATACAATAAATCTGACACGAATGTTTAACCACAGATAAACACAGATGCAC
>JAIVTC010000267.1:0-3793 GCA_048629055.1 Candidatus Bathyarchaeota archaeon | reverse complement strand
TCCACGATCCGGCGGGGGGGTGTCAGTCAGCCGCCCTGGGAGAGCCTGAATCTTGGCGATCATGTCAATGACGACCCCCGCCATGTGGCCGACAATCGCCGCCGTCTGCAGCATCTGGCGAACTTGCCGCATGAGCCGCGGTGGCTGACGCAGGTGCATGGATGTGCTGTGCTCGATGCTGCTGAGCTTCATTTTTCTCTCTCATGCGAAGCAGACGCGCTCTACAGCAATACGGCAAACACCCTCTGCGCCGTGTTGACGGCAGATTGCCTGCCGGTGCTGTTCGTTGATCAGGCAGGCACAGAGGTGGCTGCGGCGCATGCCGGCTGGCGCGGACTGGCAGGCGGGGTGCTTGAGCAGACCATCGGGCGGTTTGCTGCAGCGCCGCAAACACTGCTGGCATGGCTTGGTCCGGCCATCGGCCCTGCATCTTTCGAAGTCGGAGCTGATGTGCGGGAGACATTTTTAGCGTGGAGCGGTGATTGTGAGGCTGCTTTTGCAGCGCATGGCGAGGGACACTGGCTGGCGGATATCTACCAGCTGGCGCGCTTGCGGCTGCGTAAAGCCGGGATCACGGCAATCTATGGCGGCAACTACTGCACCTATAGTGATGCGGAGCGCTTCTACTCCTATCGACGCGATGGTGAGACAGGCCGCATGGCGACACTGATCTGGTTTGATTGAGACGCAGCAATTTAAATTGTAGAAGTCTTTTAAAATGTCGACACTCTATTTGGTGAATTGCTAATTGCACCGAGGTACTTGCAAAACTCCGTCATTCCGGCAGTCTTTTAGCCGGAATCTATTTCTCATACTCTGTAAGTGGTTAATTCCCTGGATTCCGTCCTTCGCCGGAATGACGTATCCTTGAGTTTTGCAAGAAGCTCACACCGTATGGGTGTTTCACAATGGCTCTGATTGTATTTCCCTTGAAACTGTCAGGTACTCCCCCATATCTTTAGAGTTGATGAATATTAAATAGCGTGAATTACGATGCGAATGGATAAATTAACAAGCAAATTTCAGATGGCGCTGGCCGATGCGCAGAGTCTTGCCGTCGGGCGGGATCATCAGTTTATCGAGCCGGCGCACCTGCTGGTGGCGCTCCTCGACCAGGAGGGCGGTACTGCGCGACATCTGCTGACCCAGGCGAGCGTCAACGTCAATCAGCTGCGCTCCAGTCTTGGGGAGATCCTCGACAGGATGCCCTCGGTGCAGGGAGCGGGCGGTGATGTCAGCGTCTCCAATGAACTTGGGCGCATGCTGAATCAGACCGATAAACTGTCGCAGCAGCGCAAGGACAGCTACATCTCCAGCGAGCTGTTTCTGCTGGCCGCGCTCGATGACAAGGGAGAGGTTGGAAAACTGCTGCGCCAGGCAGATGCATCCAAAGGCAACCTGGAGCGTGCCATTGAACAGATGAGAGGAGGCGAATCCGTGGATGATCCCAATGCAGAAGACCAGCGCCAGGCGCTGGAAAAATACACCATTGACCTGACCGAGCGCGCCGAGCAGGGCAAGCTCGATCCCGTCATCGGCCGTGATGAGGAGATCCGCCGCTCCATCCAGGTGCTGCAGCGCCGCACCAAGAACAACCCGGTGCTCATCGGTGAGCCGGGCGTCGGCAAGACCGCCATCGTCGAGGGACTGGCGCAGCGCATCGTCAATGGCGAGGTGCCGGAAGGCGTCAAGGGCAAGCGCCTGCTGTCGCTGGATCTTGCCGGGCTGCTGGCGGGCGCAAAGTATCGCGGCGAATTTGAAGAGCGTCTCAAGGCATTGCTGAATGATGTCGCCAAATCTGAAGGCAACATCATTCTCTTTATCGACGAGATTCACACCATGGTCGGGGCAGGCAAGGCCGAGGGCGCCATGGATGCGGGCAACATGCTCAAACCGGCGCTGTCGCGCGGCGAATTGCACTGCATCGGCGCCACCACGCTGGATGAGTACCGCAAATATATCGAAAAAGATGCTGCACTGGAACGCCGTTTTCAGAAGGTGCTGGTGGAGGAGCCGACCGTCGAGGATACGGTGGCGATTCTGCGCGGACTCAAGGAGCGTTACGAGGTGCATCACGGGGTCGATATCACCGATCCTGCCATCGTTGCGGCGGCGACGCTGTCGACGCGTTACATTATGGATCGGCAACTGCCGGACAAGGCAATCGACCTGATCGACGAGGCGGCGTCACTCATCCGCATGGAGATCGACTCCAAGCCAGAGGAGATGGATCGCCTCGAACGCCGCTTGATCCAGTTCAAGATCGAGCGTGAAGCATTGAAAAAGGAGACTGACGAGGCTTCAAAGAAGCGCCTGCAAGATCTTGAAGAGGAGATTGCGAAGCTGGAGAAGGAGTACTCCGACCTTGATGAAATTTGGAAGTCAGAGAAGGCGGCCGTGCAGGGAGCCGCTCACATCAGGGAGGAGATGGACCAGGCGCGCATCGAGATGGAGTCTGCCCGCCGCGCCGGCAATCTGCAGCGTATGTCAGAGTTGCAGTACGGACGCATCCCCGAGCTCGAACGCCAGTTGCAACAGGCGGACGAGCAGGAGAATCAGGAGACGCAACTGCTGCGCAACAAGGTGACCGAGGAGGAGATTGCCGAGGTTGTCGCCCGCTGGACGGGCATCCCGGTGGCGAAAATGCTCGAAGGCGAAGTCGACAAGCTGCTGAAGATGGAGCAGGAGCTGGGTAAACGCGTCATTGGTCAGCAGGAGGCGGTAGTAGCCATCTCTGACGCGATTCGCCGTTCACGTGCGGGACTCTCCGATCCCGACAGTCCCAACGGCTCTTTCCTGTTTCTAGGGCCGACAGGCGTCGGAAAGACGGAGTTGAGCAAGGCGCTGGCGGAGTTCCTGTTTGATACCGAAGAGGCGATGGTGCGCATCGACATGTCCGAGTTCATGGAGAAGCACTCCGTGGCACGCCTGATTGGCGCGCCTCCCGGCTATGTCGGCTATGAAGAGGGCGGCTATCTGACCGAACTGGTGCGCCGTCGTCCCTATTCGGTGATCCTGCTCGATGAAGTGGAGAAAGCGCATCCTGATGTCTTCAACGTGCTATTACAAGTGCTGGACGATGGTCGCTTGACCGACGGACAGGGGCGCACCGTCGATTTTCGCAATACCGTGATCGTGATGACCTCCCACCTGGGTTCGGATGTGATCCAGAACATGGCGGAGAAGAGTTATGCCGAGATGAAGTCGGCGGTGATGGAGATCGTCGGCGGCCATTTCCGCCCCGAGTTTATCAACCGCCTGGACGAGATCGTGGTGTTCCACCCGCTGGGTCGCGAGGAGATCCGCGCCATTGCCGAGATCCAGATCGAACATCTGCGGCAGCGTCTTGCAGAGCGTGAGATCGGGCTTGAACTCACCACGGCAGCGCTGGATCACCTTGGTGATGCCGGATTTGATTCTGTTTACGGAGCAAGGCCGCTGAAGCGTGCTATTCGCCAGCAGATGGAGAACCCGTTGGCCCAGGCGATTCTCTCCGGGGAATTTCCACCGGGAAGCACCGTCCTCGTCGACAGCAATGAAGAGGGACTCTTCTTCGAACGCAAATAGTCTCTGCTGGTCAGGGCGGAGTCAATCGCGACTCCGCCCTTGAGTTTCATGCAACACAACTCTTTCCAATACAACTGCCTGACCACGAAAGTCGTAACTTCTCAATAACCCCGTGTGAATGACATCTGTTTTATCAAAATGTATTCAATGCACGGAGTTATTGAAATGTTACTTTTTGAGGTAATATCTCAATAACTCCGTGCATGCCAAAAAACGTAGGATGCTG
>JAIVTC010000266.1:0-6536 GCA_048629055.1 Candidatus Bathyarchaeota archaeon | reverse complement strand
ACTGGTTGATCGATTTCTGGAACTGGCTGCCGGTGATCATTCAGATTGTCATCAAGATCGTGGTAATCGTCATGCCGCTGATGCTGATGGTTGCCTATTACACGCTGCTGGAACGCAAGGTTATCGGCTATATGCAGGTGCGCATCGGCCCCAACCGGGTTGGCTTCAGGGGGTCGCTGCAGCCGATCGCCGATGCCATGAAGCTGATGTTCAAGGAGATTATACTGCCGACGAAGGCCAACAAAATTCTATTCCTGATCGGGCCGATGCTGACCCTGGCTCCTGCGCTTGCTGCATGGGCGGTGTTTCCCTTCTCAGAAACCCTGGTGCTGGCTGATGTCAATGCCGGCCTGCTGTATGTGCTTGCGCTGACGTCAATGGGGGTCTATGGCGTCATCATCGCCGGTTGGGCCACCAACTCAAAATACGCATTTCTCGGCGCTATGCGCTCGGCGGCGCAGATTGTCTCCTATGAGATCGCCATGGGTTTTGCGCTGGTTGCCGTGATCGTCGCTGCAGGAAGCCTCAATTTTGGCGACATCGTGCGTGCGCAGCAGGGGAGTGCGGCGCACTGGTTCTGGCTGCCGCTGTTCCCGCTGTTTATTGTCTATTTCATCGCCGGCGTCGCCGAGACCAACCGCGCCCCTTTTGATGTCGCCGAGGGCGAGTCCGAGATCGTCGCCGGTTTTCATGTCGAATACTCAGGCATGGCGTTTGCAGCGTTTTTCCTTGCAGAATACGCCAACATGATCCTCATCTCGGCGCTGACCGCGGTGATGTTTCTCGGCGGCTGGCTGTCGCCTTTCGAGGGAACATTCGCTGAGAGCTGGTTCGCCTGGGTCCCCGGATTCTTCTGGCTGCTGGCGAAGACATTTGTCTTCATGTTCATGCTGTTGTGGTTCCGGGCGACTTTTCCCCGTTACCGCTATGACCAGATCATGCGTCTCGGCTGGAAGGTGTTTATCCCGATTACCATCGTGTGGATTCTGGTTGTCGCCTACGCAGTGGTGAATAAAATGCCCTGGTGGTTCAACGCATGAAAACAGTCACCAACTACATCAAGAGCCTGTTTCTGTTCGAGCTGCTGAAAGGCATGCGGGTCACGGGGCGTTATCTGTTCGCGCGCAAGATTACGGTGCAGTATCCGGAAGAGCGCGCGCCCATGTCGCCGCGTTTTCGCGGCCTGCATGCGCAGCGGCGCTACCCCAACGGCGAAGAGCGCTGCATCGCCTGTAAACTCTGCGAAGCGGTGTGCCCCGCTTGTGCGATTACCATCGAGGCAGAGCCGCGCGAAGATGGATCGAGGCGCACCACCAAATACGAGATCGACCTCTTCAAATGCATTTTCTGCGGTTTCTGCGAGGAGTCCTGCCCGGTTGACGCCATTGTCGAGACCAGGGTTTACGAGTATCACTTTGAGAGCCGCCAGGGCAGCGTCATCACCAAAGAGGAGCTGCTCGCCAATGGTGACAAATTTGAAGAGCAGATCGCCGCAGATCGTGAAGCACAGGCGAAATTCAGATGATGGGAACATTTCAATCATGCCGTAGAAGCTTTATCCTCCCCTGTCATTGCGAGCGAAGCGTGGCAATCTCGGGAAGATTGCCGCGTCGGCAGAGCCTCCTCGCAATGACAACAAGCCGCTACGAACTGGCAACCGGCAAGCACCTGGGTAATCAACGATGAGCTTTGAGAAATTCATCTTCTACGTCTTTTCACTGGTGCTGGTGTTTGCCGCCACCATGGTGATTACTCGCCGCAATCCGGTGCATGCGGTGCTGTTTCTGGTGCTGGCGTTTTTCAATGCAGCAGGATTGTGGATGCTGCTCGAAGCCGAATTCCTGGCGCTGGTGCTGGTGCTTGTCTACGTGGGAGCGGTAATGGTGCTGTTCCTGTTCGTGGTGATGATGCTGGATGTGGACGTCGCAGAGATGCGCGCCGGTTTTATGAAGAACCTGCCGGTGGGGCTGCTAATTGGTGCGGCGATGATTATCGAGATGCTGATGGTCGTCGGGCCGAAGTATTTTGGACTGGATAAATTTGCAGCGCCTGCAAAGCACGCTGCGGATTTCAGCAACACCGAAGCGCTGGGCATGCTGCTCTACACTGACTATCTCTACCCGTTCGAAATCGCTGCGGTGATTCTTCTGGTGGCGATCATCGCCGCGATCAGTCTGACGCTGCGCCGCAGGCCGGACAGAAAATATATCGACATCTCGAAACAGCTTGCCGCGAAAAAGGCGGATCGGCTGCGGGTGATCAAAATGGAGTCAGAGAAGTGATTGCTTTATCGGATTATCTCATTGTCGGCGCGATCCTCTTCTCACTGAGTGTGGTTGGCATCTTTATCAATCGCAAGAGTGTCATCGTTCTGCTGATGTGCATCGAGCTGATGCTGCTGGCGGTCAATATCAACTTTGTCGCCTTCTCCGCCTATCTCAATGATATGACGGGACAGGTGTTTGTCTTTTTTATCCTCACCGTAGCGGCTGCCGAGGCGGCTATTGGTCTGGCGATCCTGGTGGTGCTGTTTCGAAATCGACGCACAATCAATGTTCAGGATCTGGATTTGCTGAAGGGTTGAGGCGATGCAAGCAATCTTACTGACACTCGTTCTGGCGCCGCTGTTCGGCGCCATTGTCGCCGGTTTGTGGCGCAACCAGGTGGGACGCTCCGGCGCGCACTGGGTGACCATCATCGGTGTCGGCATCTCTTTTGCGCTCTCCCTCTATGTCCTGAAACTGCATGTTGTCGATGCGGCGCCAATCTACAACGAGGCGGTTTATACCTGGATGGTGAGCGACGGCCTGCGCTTCGAGATCGGATTTCTGATCGACAACCTGACCGCGATGATGATGGCGGTGGTGACTTTTGTCTCACTGATGGTGCATATCTACACGGTTGGCTATATGCATGACGAGGAGGGCTACGAACGCTTCTTCAGCTATATTGCGCTATTTACCTTCTCGATGCTGATGCTGGTCTCGGCGAATAACTTTCTGCAGCTGTTTTTCGGCTGGGAAGCGGTCGGGCTGGTCTCCTATCTGCTGATCGGTTTCTACTTCAAGAAAGAGTCAGCCATCTTTGCCAATATGAAGGCTTTCCTGGTCAACCGGGTTGGCGACTTCGGCTTTATCCTTGGTATTTCCGCCATCGCCATGTACTTCAACAGCCTCGATTATGTCGAGGTGTTTGCCAAGGCCGACTCCCTGGCGAATACCCAGATCCAGATCTGGAGCGATACCAGCTGGTCGCTGATGACCGTCATCTGTGTACTGCTGTTGATCGGCGCCATGGGTAAGTCAGCGCAGATGCCGCTGCACATCTGGCTGCCCGATTCGATGGAAGGCCCGACCCCGATCTCGGCATTGATCCATGCTGCAACCATGGTCACGGCCGGTATCTTCATGGTCTCCAGGATGTCACCGCTGTTTGAGTTGAGCGAGACAGCGCTGAGCTTTGTGCTGATTGTCGGCGCCACCACCGCGTTTTTTACCGGCCTGATCGGCATCGTGCAGAACGACATCAAGCGAGTCGTGGCCTATTCGACGCTTTCTCAGCTCGGCTACATGATCGCCGCGCTGGGCGCCTCGGCTTATGCCGCCGGACTGTTTCACCTGATGACGCACGCCTTCTTCAAGGCGCTGCTGTTCCTCGCTGCCGGTTCCGTCATCATCGGCATGCATCATGACCAGGATATCCGCAACATGGGCGGCATCCGTAAATATATGAAGATCACCTGGATCACGTCGCTGTTTGGAACCCTGGCGCTGATTGGTTTCCCCTTCTTTTCCGGATTCTTCTCCAAGGACGCCATCATCGAGGCGGTGGGGCATGCGGATCGCTTCGGCTCGCACTATGCCCACTGGCTGCTGGTCGCAGGTGTTTTTGTGACAGCACTCTACAGTTTCCGTATGTACTTCCTGGTATTCCACGGCAAAGGGCCGCGTGACGAACATGCCAAGGCGCATCTGCACGAGTCGCCATGGGTGATTACCGTGCCGCTGGTGCTGCTGGCAATCCCCTCCATCTTCATCGGCTGGTACACCATCGGCCCGATGCTGTTCGGCGACTTCTTCAAGGGGGTTCTCTATGTTGCTCCGCAGAACGATGTGCTGGCGCAGCTCGGAGAGCATTTTCACGGTCCGCTCGCATTCGTGATGCATGGCGTGCAGGGTCTGCCGTTCATCCTTGCCATGTCGGGCCTTCTGGTCGCATTCGTTCTGTTCCTGTTGAAACCCAAATGGGCCTTTGACCTGCGTGTGCGGTTTGACTGGCTGTATACCATGCTTGACAAAAAATACTGGATGGACGAAATCTCCCAGACCATCTTCGCCAAAGGCAGCGTTCTGCTGGGCAAGGTTCTGTGGAAGGGCGGCGATCAGTTTTTGATCGACGGCGTTGCAGTCAACGGCTCGGCGCACAGTGTCGGAGCGCTCGCCGGTGTGATGCGGCGATTGCAGAACGGACTGATCAACACCTATGCGATCGCGATGATTCTCGGTTTGCTGGGACTGGTCGGCTGGTTTGTTTTTAATTGAATTGCTAAAAAAACATGGTTAACCACAGATGCACACAGATAAACACAGATCAAAAAAGTAAGAGTATCTGTGTGCATCCGTGTTCATCTGTGGTTAAAAAAATTGAGATGGTTTGTAACTTTTCAACAAACACGAACCGATTATTTTGCATTTGAGAGTATGAGTCGCGAACTTATGGCATGTTGTATAACGCGCGATTTATTCATGACAGGAATGAGTAGAAATGAGTGCTGATTTACCAATTCTGAGCATCGTTATCTGGCTGCCGATCATCGGCGGGCTGCTGGTGCTCGGCAGTGGAGACAAGGCTCCCAATGTGTCGCGTTGGCTGGCGCTGTTTGTTGCGGTCGCTACTTTTGTGTTGAGTATCCTGCTGTGGACGGGATTTGACAGCAGCACTGCGTCGATGCAGTTCGTCGAGAAGGCGGCCTGGATTCCGGCGTATCACATCAACTACCATCTCGGCGTCGACGGCATCTCGATGCCGTTGATTCTGCTGACCACCTTTGTCACCATCCTGGTGGTGATTGCAGGATGGGAAGTCATCCAGTACAAACCTTCCTCCTACATGGCGTCGTTCCTGATCATGGAGGGCGTCATGGTCGGCGTCTTCGCGGCGCTGGACTCGATGCTCTTCTATGTCTTCTGGGAGGCGATGTTGCTGCCGATGTTTCTCATCATCGGCGTGTGGGGCGGGCCGAACCGCGTCTATGCGACCATCAAGTTCTTTCTCTACACTTTCTTCGGTTCGGTGTTCATGCTGGTTGCATTGATCTACCTCTATTTCAAATCCGGCAGCATGGGGATCCTCGATTACCATACGCTGAAACTGGGGATGACCGAGCAGATCCTGATCTTCGCCGCCTTTTTTGTCGCCTTCGCCGTCAAGGTGCCGATGTTTCCGGTGCATACCTGGCTGCCGGATGCACACGTCGAGGCACCGACCGGGGGGTCAGTGATCCTGGCGGCAATCATGCTGAAAATCGGCGGCTACGGCTTCCTGCGCTTCAGCATGCCGATCACGCCGGACGCCAGTCACCAGCTGGATCTCTTCGTCATTACGCTGTCGCTCATTGCAGTAGTCTATATCGGTTATGTGGCGCTGGTGCAGAGCGATATGAAAAAGCTGATCGCCTACTCGTCGATCTCGCACATGGGCTTCGTCACCCTGGGCTTTTTTATCGTCTTCATGATCGCTTCCAATGAGAACGCCGAGAGCGGCGCTATTCTCGGTATGGAGGGCGGCATGGTGCAGATGATCTCCCACGGCTTTATCTCCGCCGCGATGTTCCTGTGTGTCGGTGTGCTTTATGACCGCATGCACTCGCGTGAAATCAGCGACTATGGCGGCGTCGTCAATGTCATGCCGTGGTTTGCGGCATTCATGGTCTTCTTTGCCATGTCCAACGCCGGGCTGCCGGGAACCTCCGGGTTCGTCGGTGAATTCATGGTGATCCTGGCCAGCTTCCGCGCCAATTTCTGGTTCGCATTTCTTGCCGCGATCACGTTGATTATCGGCGCAGCCTACACGTTGTGGATGGTCAAGCGCGTGGTGTTCGGTGATGTGACCAAAGAGAGCGTAGCGGGCCTCACTGACATTAACGCACGCGAGGCGCTGGTGCTGGGTTCACTGGCCGTGATGGTGCTGGTGCTGGGGCTATGGCCGGCGCCGCTGATTGAAGTGATGGATGCCAGTATCAAAAATCTGGTTGAACACCTCGCTGTGACTAAACTGTAAGGCCGGGCTGATGGAATTTGATAACTCACAACTGATGACGATACTGCCTGAGGTCGTATTGCTGACTGGCGCTTTGCTGGTGCTGCTGGTCGACCTCGTGGCGCGTGACAGCGACCGCATGTGGCCCTACGCGCTGACCCTGGGCACGCTGCTGGCGGCATTCGCGGCGACAATCTCTGTTAGCGGCGGCAGCAGCGAAGTCATCCTCGGCGGCAACTATGTGCGTGACGCCATGGGCGACAGCCTCAAGGGCGCTC
>JAIVTC010000265.1:0-8074 GCA_048629055.1 Candidatus Bathyarchaeota archaeon | reverse complement strand
ACTGGCGTGTGACGGCATACTTGTCCTTGAGCCCGGCCATACTCACCTTGCGGCGGCGCAAACCAGCTGCGGTTGCCAGCAACCTGGCGGCATCACCGGAGTTGAGCTCCCTCTTTTCGACAAACAGGTAGAGATGCTCTCCTTCACCAGAGAGCTCAAACGGCAGGCTCTCCTCGACATAGAAGTCCTCCGGCACAGTGCGTATGACGCCGCTGGCAGCAGGGCCGCCATGAACATGGGGGAGATCAGCGACACGAAAGGAGTCGGCCTGTTGTTCATGTGTCATGGCGTTGTTCTCACCTCAGTAACTCCGGCATGTCACAAACTGTAGGATGCTGCTGAGGAACGAAGCGCATCTGTCGCGATCGATGCGCTTCGCAAGCTCAGCAGCATCCTACGGACTGATTCGCAGCGCTCGCAATGACAACTACAAATACCCTGCAATCCTCTCGACGGCCGTTTGCATCTTCTCGATGCTGGTCGTATAGGCGAAGCGCAGATGCTGCTGCGGCCGGTTGTTGCCGAAATCCTTGCCCGGTGTCACTGCCACGCCCTGCTGTTCCAGCAGTTGATGACAAAAGCTGAAACTGTCATCACACAAATCACTGCAATCCGCATAGAGATAGAAAGCCCCCTGCGGCGGCTGCGCAAGCTTGAAACCCAGCTGCTGCAGTTGCGGGTAGAGATAATCCCTGCGCTGGCGGAACACATCTCTGCGTTGCTCCAGGATTGTCACAGATTCAGGTTTGAGCGCTTCCAGCGCCGCGTACTGGGAGATGGTCGGCGCGGAGAGATAGAGGTTCTGCGCCAGTTTATCCATGATCGGCACAAAGGATTCCGGAACCACCAGCCACCCCAGACGCCAGCCGGTCATGCCGAAGCACTTGGAGAAGCTGTTGACCACGAAGAGGTGCTCGGCATCAAATTCCAGGGCAGTCGCAGGGGCTGACTCATAGCTCAGTCCCTGGTAGATTTCATCAACGATCAGATAGCCGCCAAGAGTCTTGATTTGTTGAACCAGTGCTTGAAGCTGCTGCCGCGACAATACAGCGCCTGTTGGATTGGCGGGCGAAGCAACCATCATCAAAGATGTGGCTGAATCCCAGCTATCGGCAACCTGCCCGGGCGTAGGGATCCAGTCATTTTCTGCGCTGACCGCAAGTGAGACCGGCTCGGCATCACACAGATAGACAAAATTGCGGTTGCAGGGATAGCCCGGGTCAGGCAGCAGCACCCTGTCGTCCGGATCAACCAGCGCGCTCATGAGCATCTGCAGTCCGGTCGACGAACCCGGTGTAATCACAATCCGTCCGGCAGGCACATCGACGCCAAACCGCGAGGCATACCAGCGGCTCAACGCTTCACGCAGTTCAGGCAAGCCCAGCGCCGGGGTGTAGTGGGTTTTACCTTCTGCAAGGGCGCGCATACCGGCGTCGATGACGGGTTGAGGCGTTGTAAAATCGGGCTCACCCACCTCCAGATGAATGACATCCCTGCCCTGCGCCTGCAACTCACGCGCCCGCGCCAGCAGATCCATCACATAGAATGGCTGGATGTTGTCGATGCGTTTTGCAGTCATTTACTCATTCATCATTATTAGTAGGGCGTCAATAAGTGGTGCGCATTGCGCCGCATATCAATTCGCAGCAGCATGAATCTGCCGCACCGCAGCCATATCCACAAAGCCGCCATCGATCTTGACACCATCGATGTTGCGCAGCGGAATCCCCGGATCGCCAAACTGGTCGATGACCGTGGTGGCGCCATTGAAGTCATGCTCCTCGGTATAGTGATTTGTCGTCACAATGATCGCCCTGATACCCGCATCTTTCACTGAAATAACGCCATTTTCTGAATCTTCAAAAGCGATGCACTCGGCGGGCTGCAACTGCATCTGTTGCATCGCCCACTCGTAGATGTCCGGAGCCGGTTTTTTGGCGGGCACCACATCTCCCGCGGCGATGACTTCGAACCAGTCGATGCTCTCGACGCCAAGGGTATTTTCCAATAGTGCCGTGACATTGGCGGGCGTGGTGGTGGTGGCGATTGCCAGACGCATGCCGCTCTCTCTGGCCTCATTGATGAGACGTTCGACGCCGACCCGCAATGGGATGCGTCCCTCACCCAGCAGACGCGTAAAGTGAGCCGTCTTGGATTGATGCAGTTCCGGGATCATACTGTCCAGGTCGACATCTGCAGGCAGCGGAGGCTGCTTCTGCTCGATGAAGAAGCGTATGCGCTCCTTGCCTCCAGTGACTTGCAGCAGCCACGCATAATCATCTTCCGACCAGTGCCAGCCCAGACCGGCATCATCGAAAGCCAGGTTAAAAGCCACGCGATGACCATCACGTTCCGTATCGGCAAGGGTGCCATCGACATCAAAAAGCAGCGCCTTGAGTTCACTCATTTCTCTCTCCAGTATAGTCCGTTCAATGAACACTCATTTCGATGAACAGCAAATAATTGGTAAATTCTCAAAAAGCCCGCATGAATGTCGTCATTGCGAGGGAGCCTAAGCGACCACGGCAATCTCCAAACCAGATTGCCGCGTCGCCTCCGACTCCTCGCAATGACATCTGTTTTAACAACATGTATTCAATGCACGGAGTTATTGAGATGCTACAAAAATTGCGCCTAAGGTAACACAACCTTGACACAGCCTCAAAAAATCGATTTGATAGGGTTCCATTGACTCATTCTATCTACTCTTGGAGTAACCCCTGTTGAGCGACATACCAACCGGCATGCTGTTTGCCACGATGCTGTTTCTCCTGATCTGTTCTGCATTCTTCTCCAGCTCCGAGACCGCCCTGATGGTGCTCAATCGCTACCGCCTGCGGCATCTGTCACAGCAGGGCCATCGAGGGGCACAGCTCGCCGAAAAACTCCTCGAGACGCCTGACCGTCTCATCGGTTTGATTCTACTCGGCAACAACTTCGTCAATATCTTCGCCTCGGCGCTGGCCACCATCGTCGCATTGCGGTTCGGCGGCGAACCTGCAATCGCCATCGCCACGGGGTTGTTAACCCTGGTGGTGCTGATCTACGCCGAGGTCATTCCCAAGACCGTCGCCGCCAGCCGACCGGAAACCATCGCCTTCCCGGCCGCCTATGTCTATACTTTGCTGCTAAAAATCCTCTATCCGCTGGTGTGGCTCATCAACCGCATCACCCACCTGCACCTGCGGATGCTGGGACTCTCCGGCAGCGGCAACGACGCAACATCACTGAGCCAGGAGGAGCTGCGCACCGTGGTCAACGAGGCTGGCGCAATGATCCGTGATCGTGATCAACAGATGCTGCTTGGTATTCTCGATCTCGAAAAGGCCACTGCTGAAGATATCATGGTGCCGCGCAATGAAGTGACCGGCATCGACCTGCAGGATCCCTATGATGATATCGAGGATTTTCTCGAACACACCCATTTCGCCCGCATCCTGGTCTTCGACGGCAGCCTCGACAATATTGTCGGCACCATCCACAGTCGCCAGTGCCTGCAGCTGGCGCTGCAGAAAAGACTCAGCAAGGAGAGTATCCGCAAGCACAGCAGAGAGCCCTATTACATCCCGGAGGGCACTCCTCTGAGCACCCTGATGGTCAATTTTCAACGCGACCGGCGGCGCCTGGGACTACTCGTTGACGAGTATGGTGATCTGCAGGGGCTGGTGACTTTCGCCAACTTGGTGGAAGAGATCATCGGTGAATTCACCACGGATCCGACGGCATCGATCAAGGACGTACATCGACAGGAGGATGGCAGCTACATGGTCAGCGGCAATGCCAATGTGCGTGAACTGGTGAAAAGCACCGGCTGGAAACTCCCGATCGACGGCCCGAAAACAGTCAACGGCCTGATCCTGGAGTATCTTGAGTCGATCCCCGAAGCAAACATCAGCCTGCTGCTCTTCGGCTACCCGGTGGAGATCATGCAGGTGGAGGACAACATGGTGCGGGTAGCGCGTTTTCAGCCGGCGCTGTACAAAAAACAATGATGCAATAGCGTTTCAACCCGATGCATTCGAAGTCTGTAGATTCTATATCGTATCTCAATAATTCCGTGCATTGCTTGACCTTGTATAGGATGTGCTGAGGCACGAAGCGATTGAAGAGAAACAGTTGACATTCCCTCATTATTGCCCCATTATTTGCCTATATTCATAGGCTTTTTAGAGGGCATTATGACTCAATTAACGGCTCAACTCATTGATGATTCAGGTTTTGTAAGCCCTAAAGCGGTTGCTGATCAATTTCACACCACGATCAAAGAGGTCGCTGCTTTTTCCGGTCTCTCCCAGGACTCGGTTTCCAAACGCAATCGTGTGCGTTCCAAAGCCTCACAAAAGCGTTTGCGTGATATCGTCCTGATCCTGAACAAAGTGCAGCCCTGGTGCGGCGCCCCTATGCAGGCATTTGCCTGGTATAGATCGGAGCAATTGCCGGGCTTTGGTGATCTAACCGCCGAGGATTTAGTCAAGCGCGGCATGGCGGATGCTGTGCTGGATTATTTGAGCGAACTCGCGGAAGGTGGTTTTGCCTGACACCCGCGTCAGAGGATTGGCCTACAGGGCGCTCCAGCCATATTGGGCCATGGATCCGCTTTCCGGTGAAGGGGCGCAAAGACACGGCGGCCGGTTTAACCCGATTGGCGTAAGCGCGCTTTACCTGGCTCTGTCACCTCTTGGCGCTCTTGCTGAATACCATCAAGCGGGACTCCCGCACAGACCGCAACCAGTCATGCTATGCGCCTACGACATTGATGTAAACGATATTGTTGATTTAACGCTTCCTGAAGGCCGGGATCTGGCAAAAATTACTCTTACCGGGATGGCATGCGATTTTCGTTATATGAAGGCCAACAATCAACTGCCGCCAACCTGGCTGATGTCAGAATTTTTAATCAGAGAGAACAAGGCGGGAGTGTTGACGCCATCCTATGCTCAAAACGCAGCGGAAGATGCTAAAAACCTTGTGCTCTGGCGTTGGGGTGATGCCCCGCCACACCAGGTCAAGTTCATCGATGATCATGAACAACTGCCAAAAAACCAGGACTCCTGGAACATGTCGAAATGAAGAGGTTGTGCAAGTACCGCTTTACGCAATAATATCGAGCACTTCAGAGAGTCTCTTGACGGCAATGATCTGTACCCCCTTGATCTCTTCTCTGGGACGGTTTGCCCACGGCACGACGATCGTCTGAAAACCGTGTTTGACCGCCTCCCTGATGCGCTCCTGGCCGCTGGGGACCGGACGGATCTCTCCCGATAATCCCACTTCGCCGAATGCGGCAAGACCAACCGGCAGAGGCGTGTCACGCAGACTGGAGATTACTGCCATCAACACCGGCAGATCGGCGGCTGTCTCGGTGATGCGTACACCGCCGACCACGTTGACGTAGACATCCTGGTCATACATGGCGATGCCGGCATGGCGGTGCAGTACCGCCAGCAGCATCGAGAGGCGATTCTGCTCCAGCCCGAGGGTCACCCGCCGGGGATTGGCGAGCGGGCTGGAGTCGACCAGCGCCTGGGCTTCGACCAGCAGCGGGCGGCTGCCTTCGCGCGTCACCAGGATGGCGCTGCCGCTGACAGGCTCACTATGACGCGAGAGAAAGATTGCCGAGGGGTTGGAAACCGCCTTGAGCCCCTTGTCAGTCATGGCGAACAGCCCCAGTTCATTGACTGCGCCAAAGCGGTTTTTCATGGTGCGGATGAGCCGGAACTGGCTGTCGGCTTCGCCTTCAAAATAGAGCACGGTATCCACCATGTGCTCGAGCACACGCGGCCCGGCCAGGGTTCCGTCCTTGGTGACGTGGCCAACAAGAATTACCGTTGTGCCGGTGTGTTTGGCAAAACGCACCAGCAGCGCTGTTGATTCGCGCACCTGCGCGACGCCGCCAGGGGCGGACTGCAGCTGCTCCGTGTACATGGTCTGGATGGAGTCAACCACCATCACCTTGGGCTTCTCATTTGCCGCAAGCGCCAGAATGCGTTCCACCGAGGTCTCTGTCAGCAGCCGCAGCTGTTCGACCGGGAGATCCAGTCGGGCGGCGCGCAGGCTGATCTGGTCTGCTGACTCCTCGCCGCTGATATAGAGCGTAGCGACCTGCTGCGACAAATTCGCCATGGTCTGTGTCAGCAGTGTCGACTTGCCGATCCCGGGATCCCCGCCGATCAACACCACCGAACCCTCGACGAAACCGGCGCCGAGAACACGATCCAGTTCACTGATGCCGCTGGAGAGGCGCACCGCCTGCTCAGCTGTGATATCGGTCAGGTTGCAGATTTGACTGCCGGTGTTTTCACCGGCGTAACCAATCTTGCGGCTGCTCCCTGTGGAGATGACAGACTCCTGCAGGCTGTTCCATGCTTTGCAATCGGCGCACTGTCCCGCCCATTTGTGAAACACAGCTCCACATTGCTGGCAGCTGTATTGGATTTTTGCTTTGGCCATTTGTTGTCTCCCTGAGTTTATTGGTGTTGTTCCTGTGATAAATGACGAAACGTAGGATGCTGCTGAGGCACGAAGCGCATCGATCGCGGGGTTACTCGACAGATGCGCTTCGCAAGCTCAGCACATCCTACAGATCGCGGTCAGATGACCGCTCCTACACCTGAATCTGCAGGTTTTTTCCTTCGTAGCGGAACTTCACGCGTGTGGTGAGGCGGCAGAAGAGTTCGTAGGAAATCGTACCGGCAGCCGCTGCGACCTCCTCCACCGGCAGGCCTTCACCCCACAGAACCACGCTGGAGCCGACTCGTGCATGGCTTATATCGCGCAGATCAATGGTGATCATATCCATCGAGACCCGTCCCGCCAGTGCAGCGCGTTTGCCATCGACAAGTATGGGAGTTCCATTCGGTGCATGCCGGGGATAACCATCACCATAACCAATTGCCGCAACGCCGATTCTCATATCCTGCGGACATCGCCAGGCGCCGCCATAACCGACTGCATCACCCTTTTTCAGCTCATGTACAGCAATCAGATGCGTGCGCAGCGTCATCACAGCCTGCAGTCCTTCGTCAGCTGCAGTGGAGTCGCTGAAAGGCGATGCGCCATAGAGCATGATTCCGGGACGCACCCATCCCACACGGCTCTGCGGCCAGTTCAGCAGGCAGGCCGAGTTGGCGATGCTTACTTGTAAATCCGGATCAACGCAGGGTTCAAAATTTTGCAGCTGCAGTTGCGTGTAATCACTCTCGCGATCATCAGCATTCGCCATGTGGGTGAGGATTCCAACCAGTTTTACATTCGGCAACTGGCGTAATTTTGCGATGGCCTCTCTGCACTCCTCGGCAGGTATTCCGATGCGATGCATGCCTGTATCAATCTTGATCCATACGACAAAAGCAGAGTCATCTTGCGTAGCATGCAGAGTGCGTTCAGAAGTGAGGTAATCCTCCAGTTGGGTAATCTGAGAGATGTCGTGGATGACCAGTTCAAAATCCCTGCCCTGGCACAGCATGAGTTCCGCCTGGCTGGCGAAACCCTCCAGAACCATGATTTTTTTGCTGACCCCCTCCCTGCGCAGCTGCAGCCCCTCCTCCACCCTGGCGACACCGTAAGCATCTGCGTCGACGAGCGCCTGTGCGGATTCGATCAGCCCGTGCCCATAGGCATTGGCCTTGATGGCGGCGACAACTGGAGAGCCGGGGGCCAGTTCGCGCACGCGGGAGAGATTGTGACGCATTGCGTCGAGGTCAATGCGTGCTACCGGTCCGGTCATTGTGAGTGAACCCGGGTCATGTCATTTCGACCGCAGGGAGAGATTCTGTATTTGTGAAGGATCAGCATGTAATGCGCTCAAGGATTACCTGGTGTGAAGTGTCATTGCAAGTGCAGCGCATGGCGCCATCTCATGCGGCGCAATGCCCGTTGGTTATTGCGCCCTACGCCACTTTTCCTAAAACCTAACCACCTAAAATCTAATAATTATCAGGCGAGCCATAATTGATCGGTGCGAAGTTTTCAAACTTGGTGTATTGTCCGAGGAAGGTGAGATTGAAGGTGCCGATCGGGCCGTTGCGATGCTTGCCGATGATAATCTCGGCCTTGCCCTTCTCCTCCTCCGGGA
>JAIVTC010000264.1:0-9677 GCA_048629055.1 Candidatus Bathyarchaeota archaeon | reverse complement strand
TCGCCATCAAAGCTATCTACGCACAACGGCCAAGGAACCCTCCTTGCTGGCCGGACTGCTCTTCGATGAAATGGATCATCCATTTTCTCCCACCCATACCAGAAAGAAGAGCCGACGCTATCGCTATTATGTGAATCAGGCTCTGGTTCAGTTCAAGCAGCTGCCACCCGATGCTTTGACCCGGGTACCGGCACAGGTGGTGGAGACACTGGTGGAACAGGAGCTCATCAACCTCATGGCGAATCCCGTGCAACTGCTCACGGCTCTCTCGTCGATTCATTTATCTGCTGCTGAGCAAGAAGCGCTGATTGATCAAGCCAGTATCCTATCCAACAAATGGAAGTTACTGGCGATCCATCAGAAGATAGAACACATCACATTCATGACCGATAAGATCATACTATCCCGTACGGAATTGGCTTTGCATTTCTCACCTGCTGGGTTGCTGCAGGTACTACTTCCTCAAGTTATCAATCAAGATAGGAATGCAATCAAAACGTGCTTCATCGTACGTGTAGCAGTTACACTGAAGCGCTGTGGGGTGGAAACGAAATTGATCGTCGATCAAAGCACCAGTCATGCACATAAACCTCACGCAGACTCGACCAGAGCAATACAAGAGGCGTTACAAAAAGCGTTGCTATGGAATAATGCCCTTGTGACGGGGACGGTAAGATCGACGACGGAACTGGCTGAGCAGAGCGGTACTAGTCAGCGTTATATTTCCCAGCTCATCATACTGGCCTGGCTATCACCATCGATTATCAACCGGATTTTCAAGGGTGAGATTCCTCACGATCTCACGCTGGGAACATTAAAACGCCGGATCCCGTTGAGTTGGGTTGAGCAGGAAACCCTGTTCTCGTAACAACTCTATCCCCTACGCCTCGTTCCATTCAAAAAAAAGCGCTAACCGGACTCGTGATTTCCAGTTCGAGATCATCGGGGATATTGCGGGAATTTGAGGCTGTATGGGTTCGCTATAGAGACCCGGGACAAGCCAGTAAAAGCACCTATCTCTTTGATTTTTTGTGGTATTTTCAAGCGTACTTGGCGAACCAGAGATAGGAGCAGATTGAATGGCGGAGAAGGAGGGATTCGAACCCTCGATGGAGCTATTAACCCCATACTCCCTTAGCAGGGGAGCGCCTTCAGCCGCTCGGCCACTTCTCCGTTGTTACTCTATTTTGACATGACTGATGATCATGTGGGCGTGAAGAGTAGCACGTCTTTTGCCCATTGAAAAGGCCGGCGAGGAAATTCCTCTCCGGCCTTTATTGCAGCTATGCGCATTCAGGCTTTAATCCTCGTGCTTCTCTAATATCTCCTCATCTGCGTCGTATTCTGCGACTTCTTCTACGACTTCTTCTACGGCTTCTTCTACGGCTTCTTCTCCACCCTCTTTTTCGCGCTGAATACGCTCGTAAATCTCTTCACGATGGACTGCAACGTCACGCGGAGCATCGATGCCAATACGCACCTGATTGCCTTTGACGCCGAGTACCGTTACTGTGACGTCGTCTCCTATCATCAGAGTCTCACCGACTCTTCGGGTTAAAATCAACATTATCCTTGCACCTTTATTTATTCAATATACTTATACTATTGCGATAGTCCTTGTGTGTTGAAGTACCGCACATCAATCGAGGCTGAACTGCGATGCCCCTAGTAATTAAATTATAACATAAGTTAAATACTTCTCTTCTGATTATCCGGTCACTATTCCAGCGGGGCATTTTTTCCTCTGCATATAAAACCCTCACCCCGGCCCTCTCCCAAAGGGAGAGGGGGAAATTCAGAAGCTATCTCCCAATAGGAGCGTGAGTCAATTCAGACTGTTTTTGGCTCTGCGTCCAGATGAAAAGCCTCATGCAAAGCTCTTACGCCAAGCTCCAGGTACTTTTCATCGATGACCACGGAGACCTTGATCTCTGATGTGGAGATCATACGGATGTTGATGTTTTCATTTGCCAACGTCTCGAACATGGTGCTGGCGATGCCCGCATGAGAGCGCATGCCAACACCGACGAGCGAGATTTTCACGATTTTATCGTCTCCAACCACCTCAGCAGCGCCCAGTTCTGCTGCAGTTTTCTCAAGGATGCGCAACGCCTTCTCATAGTCATTGCGATGCACTGTAAAGGTAAAGTCCGTGGTATCGTCCTGTGCAATATTCTGCACGATCATATCGACTTCAATATTGGCCGCTGCAACAGGGCCGACAATTTGATGCGCGACACCCGGCTGGTCAGGAACTCCCTTGATCCACAGCTTGGCTTCATCACGATTGAATGCAATACCAGAAATTTTGGCTTGTTCCACAGATTCATCCTCAAAAGTAATCAGGGTACCGCTGCCCCCCTCTTCAAAACTGGAGAGTACGCGCAGCGGGACATTATATTTCCCTGCAAATTCGACCGAACGGATCTGCAGCACTTTCGAACCCAGACTGGCCATCTCCAGCATCTCTTCAAAAGTGATGCGATCCAGTTTGCGGGCTTTTGGCTCAATACGCGGATCAGTCGTATAAACGCCATCCACATCGGTGAAGATCTGGCACTCATCAGCATGCAGGGCTGCGGCCATGGCGACAGCCGTGGTGTCTGATCCACCGCGGCCTAAAGTTGTAATATTACCCAGCTCATCGACTCCCTGAAATCCGGCAACGACAACAACGTGGCCAGTATCCAGATCAGCGCGCACACTCTGGTCATCGATATCCCGGATACGCGCCTTGGAGTGCTCGCTGTCAGTGAGGATGCGCACCTGCCCTCCTGTATAGGAGCGCGCTTTGACGCCAGAGTGATGCAAAGCCATGGACAGCAGCGCAATGGTAACCTGCTCCCCGGTTGTGAGCAGCACGTCCAGTTCCCGTACGCTTGGCGATTGAGTAATCTCATTAGCAAGAGTCAGCAGGCGGTTGGTTTCACCGGACATGGCGGAGACCACAACGACGACCTGGTCGCCACGTTCGACATACCCCTTGATCTTCTTGGCAACGGCGTGGATTCGTTCTGTCGTGCCAACCGATGTGCCGCCATATTTTTGAACAATCAGTGCCATGGTATTTTGTTGTAGTGTAAGTTCTTAATAGCCCGATGCATTTTAACTTGAAATCTCCCTCAATCCAGAATGGGACTAAGTTAAGACAAATACCACCGTCATCACGGCGAATGCCGGGATCCATATCAGCCTATGAGTGCCGCTTTCCCTGGATACCGGCATTCGCCGGCATGACGGATGGGGTCGATTAATTGGTGTTTTCAGCTTCACTTAGTGCCATCCCCCTCAATCCCCCTTTGACAAAGGGGGAGGTTTATATGCTGCTATTATTGTGCCGCCTGTTCGGCAACCCAGGTTTCCACCAACTGCAGCGCCTGTGGAACGCCATCGGGGTTGCTGCCGCCTGCCTGCGCCATGTCGGGGCGTCCGCCGCCTTTTCCATCAACCTTCTCTGCGGCTGCCTTGACAAGGTCGCCTGCCTTGAACTTTCCGGTAATATCTTTGCTGACACCTGCGATCAGACTCACCTTGCCGCCATCGACAGCAATCAGCAGAATGACTGCAGTACCAAGTTTGTTTTTCAATTGATCCAGAGTGCTGCGCAGGCTCTTTGCATCTGCGCCGTCAAGTTTTGCCGCGAGCACGTTGATACCGGCAATTTCAACGGCCTGTGATGCCAGATCGGTTCCGGCAGTGACGGCAAGCTGTGACTTCAGTTTCTCCAGCTCCTTCTCCAGTTCACGGTTGCAACTCAGCAGCTGCGACACCCTGGAAGTGACATCATCCCTGCCCGTCTTCAGCAGATCGGCAAGATCCAGCATGCGGTTCTGCTCTTCCTCGATCAGCTCGACAGCCCTGGCGCCGGTGACTGCCTCGATGCGGCGCACTCCCGCTGCGATACCGGTTTCGCTGGTGATCCTGAAAAGGCCAATGTCGCCGGCAGCATTAACATGCGTACCGCCACACAGCTCCACGGAGAAATCACCCAGACGCAGCACACGCACATCATCGGCATATTTCTCTCCGAACAGAGCCATTGCGCCCGAAGCTTTTGCATCATCCAGTGACATCACTTCCGTTTGAGCAGGATTGTTGGCCCGAATCTGAGCATTGACCAGCTGCTCGATGCGTTGCAATTGCTCTCGCGTCAGAGGTTCAAAATGAGAGAAGTCGAATCTCAGCCGCTCGGCATTCACCAGCGACCCTTTTTGCTGCACATGATCCCCCAGGATCTGCCGTAATGCCGCATGCATCAAATGTGTCGCCGAGTGGTTCAACTCTGTCGCTACACGCAACTCCCGGTTGACATGTGCATCAACGCTGTCACCGACATGCAGTTCACCACTCTCGATATGCCCAATATGACCAAAGACATCACCGCCCTGCTTGCGTGTGTCTGCGACCAGAAAGACCGCACCCTGCTGTGCAACCAGCATGCCCCGGTCGCCAACCTGTCCACCTGACTCGGCATAGAACGGGGTACTGTCGAGAATCACGATACCCGGCTCACCCGCGCCTAGCTGGTCGACAGATTCACCCTCTTTGTACAGCGCCACGACGTTACTCTGCTGCTGCAACTGCTCATAACCGGTGAAACTGGTGTGGCCCTCCAGGGCGACCTGAAAACTCTGCTCTGCTGCAAAGTTGCTTGCTGCGCGCGCGCGTTCCCGCTGCTGCTCCATGGCTGTCTCAAAACCGGCCATATCGACTTCAAGATCGCGTTCACGTGCAATATCAGCAGTCAGATCAGCCGGAAAACCATAGGTATCATAGAGACGAAATACCACCTCGCCCGGAATGATTGCGTTGTCCAGCTCTGCTATCTCCTCATCGAGGATCTTCATCCCCTGTTCGAGGGTCTCGGCAAAACGCAGCTCCTCGACTTTTAAAATCTTTGCAACCTGTGATTTGGCTCGGCGCAATTCCGGATAGGCCTCCCCCATCACCTCATCGAGCGCATCCACCAGCGTATAAAAAAACGGCTGCTTCTGTCCCAGCTGATAGCCGTGGCGAATGGCGCGACGAATAATACGCCGCAGCACATAGCCGCGGCCTTCATTGGATGGCAGCACTCCATCGACGATGAGAAACGCGGTGGAACGGATGTGATCTGCAATCACACGCAGCGATTTTGCCTCGATGTCATCAACACCGGTGGCATCGGCAGCCGCGGCAATCAGATACTGGAACAGATCGATCTCATAGTTGGAGTGCACATTCTGCATTACTGCTGCCAGGCGCTCGAGTCCCATACCGGTATCAACGGAAGGTTTCGGCAGTGGTGTCAGATTGCCATCGGCATCCCTGTCATACTGCATGAACACCAGATTCCAGATTTCGATATAGCGGTCACCATCCTCTTCAGGCGTCCCCGGGGGACCGCCCCAGATCTCTTCGCCGTGATCATAGAATATCTCGCTGCAGGGACCGCAGGGACCGGTATCCCCCATCGACCAGAAGTTGTCCTTCTCCCCGCAGCGCGTGAGCCGCTGCGGATCGACGCCGATTTCATTGATCCAGATATCCGCCGCTTCGTCATCCTCTGTATAGACGGTAACCCAGAGTTTTTCGGGGGAAAGCGCCAACGTTTGTGTGAGGAATTCCCAAGCATACTGTATCGCCTCCCGTTTGAAATAGTCTCCAAAGCTGAAGTTCCCCAACATCTCGAAAAAAGTATGGTGGCGTGCTGTGTAACCCACATTTTCAAGGTCGTTATGCTTGCCGCCGGCGCGCACACAGCGCTGCGAGCTGGTGGCTTTGGTGTAGGAACGTTTGTCACGACCGATAAAAACATCCTTGAATTGCACCATGCCTGCGTTGACAAACAGCAGCGTGGGGTCATCATGCGGCACCAGCGAACTGGATTCGACAACCTGGTGTCCCTTATCGGCAAAAAAATCAAGAAATGCCTGTCGTATTTCAGAGCTAGTCTTCATGCGATGTGCAAGTAGAAATTCCGGAAAAAGAGCATATTATGCGGGATATGCGCACATGTCACGCATGGAGTGAAAAAATGGGGGAAATTACAGCTTTTTGTTGATTATTGGTGCGTTCTCCGCAACTTGAGTCACAGATCAGAACAGTTGGCAGTTGGCAGTTCGCAGTTCGCAGTTCGCAAAACTCTAATCGCCGCATTGTCAACTGCAAGCTTTATTTTGTTGTTTTTGCTGTCAACTGCAAACTGACGACTGCAAACTTTGTTTCCAGCTAATCGTGAAACAGGTAGTCGCGAATCATGTAGTTTGGAAAACCGCGATATTCAAGAAAGCGGGCGAGTCTTGCCTGCTCTTTGTACTCCGCAGTAACCAGTACGCTGAATTTTTTTTCAACTACCTGTTTCATGTTCACCCGCCACTCGTCATCACGCTCGTCCAGCCACTCATGAAGCATGGTGTCGTTGATGCCGCGTTCACGCAGCTCCTGACGAATACGCACTGGCCCATAGCCTTTTCTTTTGCGCATGGAGATATACTGCTCAACAAAACGCTCATCGCTAAGCAGTCCATGCTCTTCAAGACGCTGTAGAACCTCCTCGATGATGTCAGGCGCATGATCACGTTTCAGCAATTTGCGCCTCAGCTCCAGCCGCGAGTGCTCGCGGGGAGCCAGTAGACGGATTGCGGCCTGCTCTGCCTCCTGCAGATCAGTCAATATCAGCCTCCTGCAGCTGCAGAGAGAGTTTGCGGGGATTGTGCTTCGGACTCACCCTCTTTCGGCTGCTTTTCCGGAAGCATCTTTGCGCGCACGCCTGCTTCGATATCATCGGCAATCTGCGGATTTTCCTTCAGGAAGTTACGTACATTCTCCTTGCCCTGCCCGATCCTGTTGCCGCCATGGCTGTACCAGGATCCGGATTTTTCAATAAAACCATGCTGCACACCAAGGTCGATCAACTCGCCCTCGCGGGATATCCCTTCACCGTACAGGATTTCAAAGGTCACCTGTTTGAATGGGGGCGCCACCTTGTTTTTAACCACCTTGACACGGGTATCATTGCCCACGATCTCATCGCCCTTCTTGATGGCGCCGATACGGCGGATGTCCAGTCTTATGGAAGCATAGAATTTAAGGGCATTGCCGCCCGAAGTGGTCTCGGGACTGCCGAACATGACGCCGATTTTCATCCTGATCTGATTGATGAAGATGACCAGACAGTTGGTGCGTTTGATATTGGCTGTCAGTTTACGCAGCGCCTGTGACATCAATCGCGCCTGCAAACCGACATGGACATCACCCATCTCGCCTTCGATCTCTGCGCGCGGCGTCAGTGCGGCAACCGAGTCGATCACCACGACATCAACGGCTCCGGAACGCACCAGCATATCGGTAATTTCCAGTGCCTGTTCACCGGTATCCGGTTGTGACACCAGCAGCTCATCCATGTTGATGCCCAGTTTCTCTGCATAGGAGGGATCGAGCGCGTGCTCGGCATCGATGAAGGCTGCTGTGCCGCCCTGTTTTTGCGCCTGCGCAATAATGTGCAGGGTTAACGTGGTTTTGCCTGAAGATTCCGGCCCATAGATCTCAACCACGCGTCCTTTAGGCACCCCGCCGATGCCCAGCGCAACATCCAGTCCCAGCGACCCCGTCGAAATTGACTCCATATTAAATGCGGCGGTGTCCCCCATGCGCATCACCGACCCCTTGCCAAACTGCTTGTCGATCTGGGCCAGCGCGGCAGCCAGTGCTTTTTTACGATTGTCATCCATTAGTTTTCCCCTTTGATACGAGTTATGTTCTCTATATGTTCTGTATTATGGCACAGCAGGTGGCTCATGTCATGAGTCCGCCAAACTTTTTTTGAAAAAATGTTGAAAAGTGTTCAATGACTTCAGAATTGAAGTTTTATGGCTTTGAAAGCCCGGCAATTGCAAATAGATCCATCGATTTTTCACTGAAACCTCCTGTTTCAAGCCACCTGCGCATTCCCTGAATTCCAGCAGATGAAGGTACATCTATTGTTGCAGTCGCTTCACCAGCGGTATGATTTCATCGTTTTCAGATTTGATGCGCTGCATGACTTCATCAATGACAGTCACCATCTCATCCTGAAAAGAGTCCTTCTCACCCTCCTTCAAGGGCTCCACATGACACCACTGCCTGACATGCTTCCTGAAACTCTTCTTCAGCACTTTTGCGCTTTCATGGAATGCTGTAGCGACTCTCACAACTTCGTCATCATGATGATACAGCAAATCGCTATAGAGGCTTTTATCTTCAAAAACCAGGTGCATCCATACCTTGTCGAAAAATTTCGAGAGCAGATCACAGGCATAGGGATTGCCGCGCAGCTGAGGGTGATCCACCACGACCTTCAAAACCTGGCAGAGATTCGCGATATCGTAATTCTGCTGCTGCAACTCTTCGACTGAATACATCAAAATGGCCTGTGCAAATAATACCCGGATAAGTTTACACCAGATGCCCTTGTGTAATCTAATCTGTGTTTAGAAATCAAAACCATGGAAATTCGAAGCTGTTGCAAAACTCTCAAAAGCTGCCATTTCGACTGAAAGGAGAAATCTTAACCTGCTGATAAATAAGATCTCTCACATTCGTTCGAGATGACAAAACTCACTATTTAGAGTTTTGCAAGTATCTCACTCATTTGTCTATTTTCGTGACTTTCGTGGTTAAAAATCTTGAACCAACAGCGGCCAGCGATTCAGGGTCTCATAGTGAAGCGCTCCATCCTTATTGTGCGACCACATCAGTTCAAAGTGTGACACCGGCCAGACGATCTCCGATTTGAGTTGCTGCGGTTTGACTGCCGCAGACTTGCGCATCAGGGTGACATGGGGCCGGTAATCCCGCTGCTCCGGTTCAAAACCACAATCTTCCAGTCCATCCCAAAGATGCATGACCAGTGATGCAAGAGGCTGTGGAGTATGCGACGGAGCGCACCACAGGATTTTAGGACGGCGCCAGTATCCCGTGTGATCGATATTCAGTGTAAATTCACCCTCTCTGAGCCTGGATGCCATGCGGCAAATCGCCTCATAGCGCCTCTGATCAGCCATGCCGAGAAAAGCCAGGGTCATGTGTAAATTTTCTGCGCGGTGAACGTTGGCTCCTAGCTGATTACAATCACGCTGCAGTTGCACCAGCTGCCCGCGCACCTGTGGATCGGGCCGCAGCGCGAAAAAAAGCCTCCTAGACAATTTCCAGCAACCCCTGCAGAGCTCTCTCTACGGCCTGGCGGCGCACCTCATTCCTGTCGCCATCAAAATGGAAGCAGCCCGCAACCGCCGGTAGCGATGTGCGTTTCCAGGCAAACCAGACGGTGCCGACCGGCTTCTCTTCTGTGCCGCCGCCCGGCCCTGCAACACCGCTGATCGATACCGCAATATGCGCGTCACTCTGCTGCAATACACCTGTCACCATCTCGATGACGACGGCTTCGCTGACAGCGCCTTCAACTTGAAGCGTTTGCCCGCTGACGCCAAGCATCTGCTGTTTAGCCGAATTGCTGTAAGTTACGAAGCCGCGATCGAACCAGTTGCTCGATCCGCTGATATCAGTGCACACCTTCGCCAGCCAGCCACCGGTGCAGGATTCGGCGACCGCCAGCAGCAATCCATGCCGAATTAACTGCTCAGCCAGCCGGTCACGTCTTGAAGAGATTACATCGTCATTTATCATCGTCTCTCCTGCAGAGTAACTGCCAAAAACAT
>JAIVTC010000263.1:0-11621 GCA_048629055.1 Candidatus Bathyarchaeota archaeon | reverse complement strand
GTCAAAGTGATGCTGGACGCCTTTGATGACGGCGGTCTGGATCGCATTGACGTTGCGTATAATACATTTATCAACTCCATGACGCAGCAGCCGACAATTGAGCAACTGGTGCCGATTGCTCACGCAGAACATGAAGAGTTAAGGCATCATTGGGATTATATCTATGAACCGGATGCCAAGGATGTACTCGATAGTTTGCTGAGTCGTTACGTCGAATCCCTGGTCTACCACTCGGTGATTGAAAATGCAGCCTGTGAGCAGTCAGCGCGCATGGGCGCCATGAAGGCCGCGACAGACAACGCTGGAGACATGATCGACGAATTGCAGTTGATCTATAACAAGGCGCGCCAGGCGGCGATAACACAGGAAATCTCCGAGATCGTCAGCGGTGCCGCTGCAGTCTGACAAACAAAATACGGGACTATAATCCCGTGCAAGACGAGCCATCCATAGGATGTGCTGAGCTTGCGAAGCGCATCAATCACAACAGATGTGCTTCGTGCCCCGACACGTCCTATGCAGCCGCAAACAACGTTATGATCTTATTGGGATATTACAGAATTGAATACTAAGAGGAACCAGCAATGAGTTCGGGTAAAGTGGTCGAAATCATCGGCGCAGTGGTGGACGTAGAGTTCCCGCGCGACGCACTGCCTCATATCTATGAGGCTCTCAAGATAGAATCCGAAGGGCTGCTGCTTGAAGTGCAGCAGCAGTTGGGTGATGGCGTGGTGCGCACTATCGCCATGGGATCAACTGACGGCCTCAAACGCGGAGTTGATGTCACTGGCACAGGCGCGCCGATCACGGTTCCGGTTGGGCAGAAAACGCTTGGGCGCATCATGGATGTGCTGGGCAATCCTGTTGATAACGCAGGCCCGGTCGATGCCGAGAAGCATATGCCGATCCATCGCGACCCTCCTTCATTTGAAGAGCAGTCCGCCAGTACCGAAATTCTTGAGACCGGCATAAAGGTCATCGATCTGATCATGCCGATTGTCAAGGGTGGTAAAGTCGGCCTCTTCGGCGGTGCTGGTGTCGGCAAGACAGTGACCCTGATGGAGTTGATCCGTAATATCGCGGTCGAGCACTCGGGATTCTCGGTGTTTGCCGGCGTCGGTGAGCGCACCCGTGAAGGCAACGACTTCTACTACGAGATGGAAGAGGGCGGTGTACTCGACAAGGTCGCACTGGTTTACGGGCAGATGAACGAGCCGCCTGGAAACCGTCTGCGTGTTGCGCTGACCGGTCTGACGATGGCGGAACATTTTCGCGATGAAGGCCGTGACGTACTGATGTTTATCGATAACATCTACCGCTACACGCTTGCGGGCACCGAGGTTTCGGCGCTGCTCGGACGGATGCCGTCTGCGGTTGGTTATCAGCCGACACTGGCTGAAGAGATGGGCGCCCTGCAGGAGCGTATTACCTCGACCAAGACTGGTTCCATTACCTCGTTCCAGGCTGTCTATGTGCCTGCGGACGACCTCACAGACCCCTCGCCTGCGACGACATTCGCCCACCTCGATGCCACCCTGGTATTGTCACGCGGCATCGCTGAACTGGGCATCTATCCGGCGGTTGATCCGCTTGATTCTACATCACGTATTCTCGATCCTCACGTGGTTGGACAGGAGCATTATGATATCGCACGTGCAGTGCAGGGTCTTCTGCAGCGCTACAAGGAGCTCAAAGATATCATTGCAATCCTCGGCATGGATGAACTCTCTGAAGATGACAAGCTGACGGTATCACGCGCACGCAAGATCCAGCGTTTTCTGTCGCAGCCATTTTTTGTGGCGGAAGTCTTTACCGGCGCGCCCGGAAAGTACGTCTCTTTGAAAGAGACTATTGCCAGCTTCAAGGCGATCGTCGAGGGTGAATATGACCACCTGCCTGAGCAGGCGTTCTACATGTGCGGCACCATCGATGAAGCAGTCGTAAACGCCGAAAAGATGAGCTAAGGCATCCGGGAGAAAGCTGATGGCGATGACAATCCATGTTGATATCGTGAGTGCTGAAGGGGAGATCTTTTCAGGACTGGCCGAGATGGTCTATGCGCCTGCGGTAATGGGCGAGGTCGGCATTGCTCCACGCCACACGCCGCTGGTATCACCGCTTAAGGCGGGCGAAGTCCGCATTGAAACAGGCGAGGGCAGCGATGTCGCACACTACTATATCTCCGGTGGAATTCTCGAGGTTCAGCCCCATCTTGTGACCATCCTTGCTGATACGGCGCTGCGTGCTGCAGACCTTGATGAAGCAGCGGCGATCGAGGCGAAAAATCGCGCTGAAGATGCGATGAAAAACAAGAGTGCTGATTTTGAATACGCCAAGGCGCAGTCTGAGTTGATCGAAGCAGCGGCGCAGTTGCGAGCCATTGAAAACAGCCGCAAGCTGAAGAAGAAGAGCACAGCAATACGTTAAGAAATTGCCATTACGAGCGCAGCGAAGCCTCCGTGTCCTGCTTACGCCCCTCGCCTACGATGTACTACATGTATGACGTAGGCGAAGCGCATCAACCGTATCAATCACGAAAATGACAGTGAAGCCTGTCACTCCCCTCAAGCTGTTTCCAATAGCCTTTTTCACAGGACAAGGCTATCATTCCAACCCGTGTTATATGTAGTTGAAAATTGATGACAGACAACAAAATCGCCCGGGGGCAATACATCTCCCTCACCTATTCCATTGTTGATAATGCCGGAAATGTGCTCGAACAGAGCGATCTTCCTGTCTCTTTTGTGTATGGCAGTGATACCGAAATGATCGGCGGGATGGACCGTCGTCTTGCAGGCAAAAAGGTGGGCGAAAAACTCAGTTTCAAGGTGCCGCCTGAGCAGGGCTTTGGTGAACATGATCCATCGCTGACATTTACGGATCAAATAGAGAATGTTCCTCCTCAATTTCGGCAGATTGGCGCCGAGGTGCAGATGCAGAATGAAGAGGGTGAAGCCAAGTCATTTTTTGTTACTGAAATCAGGGATGGCAAGGTGACGGTCGACGGAAACCATCCACTGGCCGGCAAACATCTGAATGTGCATGTGACCATCCTGGAGGTTCGCAACGCACTCCCCGGAGAGGAGCGCACATCCGGTGTTCACGCCGGGCCGATGACAAAACATTAGTAATCCTTATGTCTCCTCTCTATACGTGAATCAAATGTCAATCATGACTCTCGCCAAGACGCCAAGACCGCAAAGGTTTTTCTTGGCGATCTTGGCGCCTTCGCCTACAGGGATCGTAGGTGAGGGGCATGAGCAGGACGCGGAAGCTTTGCGAGAGAAAATATTTTCTTTCATTCCTCGTCAGAGCGTAGGTTGGGCAAAGCCGTATTACACTAAATTATTTTTGTTGGGCACGCTTGCTTAGCGATGATCTCAATGTTTTGTGGGGTATACATAATTGAGGTGTGCCCAACATCAACGACGGAAATCGCTCTGCCCAACCTACAACTACCAACTGAATTAATATGAAGCTAGGTATTTTAATACTTGCCGCAGGCCAGGGAACCCGCATGAAGTCGGCTATGCCGAAGGTGCTTCATGAGATCGCCGGCAAACCGATGCTGGCGCATGTCATCGAAAGAGCTCAGCAGCTGAATCCGGCTAAAATCGTGGTTGTTTATGGTCACGGCGGCGAGCGGGTCAAACAGCAGCTGGGCAGCTACGAGGTTGAGTGGGCGCTGCAGGAGCAGCAGTTGGGGACCGGTCATGCTGTTGTGCAGGGAATGCCAGCCCTGGGTGCTGTTGATAAAGTGCTGGTGCTGTATGGCGATGTGCCGCTGATTCAGGCGGATACCCTGCAGCAGCTGATCGATGCATCCATGGAAACCTCGATCGGCATGTTGACAGTCCAGGTGGATGAGCCTCATGGTTACGGACGCATCGTGCGGGATGAATTTGATCGTATCATCCGCATTGTCGAACATAAGGATGCCTCAGCGGATGAACTCACCATCAACGAGATCAATGTCGGCATCATGGCTATGGATAGACCTGAGTTGACGGCATGGCTGGAAGCGCTCAACAACGATAACGTGCAAAACGAGTACTACCTGACTGACGTGATCGACATGGCTGTCAATGACGGCCATGTCGTGGCTTCAGTGCAGCCGCATACCCCGGAAGAGGTGGAGGGGATCAATGATCGCGTGCAGCTGGCGAAGATGGAACGCTTCATGCAGCGGCAACTGGCGCAGCAGCTGATGCTGCAAGGTGTGACGATGATGGATCCGGAGAGAGTCGATATTCGCGGTTCAGTGCACCCCGGAGAAGATGTGACGATTGATGTCAATGTCATTCTGCAGGGGGAGGTCGAGATTGGACGGGGCGTTCGCATCGGAGCCAACAGCGTACTCAAAAATTGCAGCCTTGGTGAGAATGTCACCATTTTACAAAATTGCGTCATCGAAGATGCTGAAATAGCTAGCAACTGCACCATCGGACCTTTTGCGAGGATTCGTCCGGGCACTGTGTTGAAAGATGGTTGCCACATTGGAAATTTTGTGGAGTTGAAAAATGCACAGGTCGATTGTGGTTCAAAAATCAATCACCTCAGTTATGTTGGTGATGCCACGGTTGGGCGTAATGTCAATATTGGCGCCGGTGTGATTACCTGCAACTACGATGGTGCCTATAAGCACAGAACCGTGATCGGAGACAATGTGTTTCTCGGCTCTGACACCCAGCTGGTGGCGCCGGTGACCGTGGAATCAGGAGCAACCATCGGCGCCGGCTCCACCATCACCAGGGATGCGCCGGCAGATCAGTTGACATTGAGTCGCAGCAAACAGCTCAGCATGCCGGGCTGGAAACGCCCCGTCAAGGAGAATGGCTGATGTGCGGCATTGTCGGTGGCATCGCGCAGCGCAATGTGGTTCCACTGCTGCTGGAGGGTCTGAAGCGTCTCGAATACCGCGGCTATGACTCTGCGGGTATCGCAATTCTCACCGGAGAGGGCGTGCTGCAGCGTGAGCGCAGCAAGGGGAAAGTGGTTAAGCTTGAGGAAGCAATCCAGCGTTCCCGGCTAAAGGGAGAGTTGGGCATCGGGCATACGCGCTGGGCGACGCATGGCAAGCCGGCGACCCGCAATGCGCATCCCCATATCTGCAGGGATGCAGTTGCTGTGGTGCATAACGGCATCATCGAAAATCATGAGTCGTTGCGCGAAAAGCAGCTGCTGTCAGGACACCAATTTACCTCGGATACTGACACCGAAGTGATTGTGCATGCAGTTTATGATGAGCTGCAAACTGGAGTAAACCTGCTCACAGCAGTGCAGAATACCGCGGTAAAACTGAAAGGCGCTTATGCGTTGGGAGTGATGCATAAGGAGTCTCCGGGTGAACTTGTGGCCGTCCGTTCCGGCAGCCCGCTGGTGATCGGTATTGGCATCGGCGAGCATTTTATCGCCTCCGATGTTTTTGCATTGCTGCCGGTGACCAGCCGCTTTATCTTTCTTGAGGAGGGCGATGTCGCCAGGCTCACCTGTGACGGTGTTGAGATCTATGATGTCGATGGTGATCCTGTCGAGCGTCCGCTCAAGGAGTCAGCGGTTTCTGCCGAGCGCACCCACCTGGGAGAGTATCGCCACTACATGCAAAAGGAGATCTTCGAACAGCCGTCTGCTGCGATTGATACCATGGAGGGGAGAATCACTGTAGAGCGGGTCATTCCCGAGTCCTTCGGCATGGCTGCGCCCAAACTCTTCAGCAAAGTCAGGCGGGTGCAGATTGTTGCCTGCGGCACCAGTTTTCATGCCGGCCTCGTGGCCAGATACTGGATGGAGCAGCTGGCGGGAATTCCCTGCCAGGTCGAGGTTGCCAGTGAGTTTCGCTATCGTGATTCGGTCGTAGAGGATGATACGCTGTTTGTCACGCTTTCGCAGTCCGGTGAAACAGCAGACACCCTGGCGGCGCTGCGCAAGGCAGGGCAGCAGGGCTATCTATCGACACTGACCATCTGCAATGTTCCCGAGAGTTCCCTGGTGCGTGAGTCACAGCTGTCGCTGCTGACCCATGCCGGCCCCGAGATTGGCGTTGCCTCGACGAAGGCATTTACCACCCAGCTGATCGCGCTGCTGCTGCTGGTTGTCTCGATAGGCCGTCATTACAAAATAGATGCAGCGCAGGAGAAGCAGATTGTGGAGCAACTGCGCCGCATCCCTGCCGTCATGGATCAGTTGCTGGGGCTTGATCGACAGATCGCTCTGCTTGCCGAGCATTTCATCGACAAGCACCATGCCCTGTTTCTGGGCCGTGGAAGCCACTACCCGATCGCCATGGAGGGGGCATTAAAACTCAAGGAGATCTCATACATTCATGCTGAAGCCTACCCGGCAGGCGAACTCAAGCACGGTCCGCTGGCGCTGATCGATGAAGATATGCCGGTCGTTGCAGTGGCTCCGGGCAACAAACTCTTTGAAAAGCTCAAGTCAAATCTTGAGGAGGTAAGGGCGCGTGGCGGCGAGCTATTCCTGTTCGCAGGGCCAGGCGTCTCCATCGCCGATTCAGAGCGGATTCACCAGATCACACTGCCAAGAACTGATGCAATTACAGCCCCGATTCTCTACACCCTGCCGTTGCAGATGCTCTCCTATCACGTGGCTGTATTGAAAGGCACAGACGTCGATCAGCCAAGAAACCTGGCCAAGTCGGTCACTGTGGAGTGATAGCTCGCTGTTATTTTGCACTATCATCCATCTTCCCATCGTTGACAGAGTGTATGCAGTAACTCTGTTTCAGCTGCTCCTGCGGCAACCTGGATCTGCTGGAAACCGCGCTCCTGTGCATGTTTTCGCATGCGTTGACTGATCACGACAAGCGGGGTTTTCAGAACGAGTGGATGGTTGCTGCAGAGATGCAGCAGATTGTCGATGATGGCGTTTGAAGTCACAATGACGACGTCGATCTCCCGCGGCCATTTCTGCAGCAGAGAGGTGGTGTCTACAGTCGGACAGCGGCGCTGGTAGACTTCGGCATAGTCAACAAGCGCTCCCCGGTTGGTTAAAGTGTCGCCAAGCAGTGCTCGTCCTCCATTGCCGCGAATGATCAAAACGCGTCGTCCCTGCATGTCGCCAGGTAGAGTGGATGCAAGCAGACTCTCGCTGTCAGCCTTCTCTCCCGTGGGGAGATAATGCGGAATATGATGTTGCTGGAGTATCTTTGCTGTCGCACCGCCGATGGCGAATACACGCTGATGATCGATAGCGATTTCGGCAATGGCAAATTGGACGGCGTTGGGGCTGATGAATATCAGATCATCATACTCTGCAGCCTTTTGCAGTTGTGTTTTGCATAGATCCGGGTTGGAGGGTGATGTTATTTCAATGCTTGGAAACAAAACCGGTTTGCCGCCGCTGTTGATGATTGCATCAAACAGTGGTTGCGACTGATGCCGGGGGCGGGTAATCAGGACGCCAAGGCCGTGGAGATTGCACTGTTGAATGTTCTCACCCCGGCCCTCTCCAGGAGGGAGAGGGCGTTTAGTCATTATAAAGCCGTTGAAGAATCTCGTCGGCTCCCTGGTCGAGCAGACTCTCGGCGATTCTGGCGCCAATAGCGACGGCATCTTTAGCATCTCCGCTGATCTGTTCGTGAAGAATACGGCTGCCGTCCGGCTCTCCGACCAGGCCGGACATCGAGAGCGTGTCGCCATCAAGCGTCGCATAACCGGCGATCGGTACCTGGCAGCCGCCGTTGAGGCGCTCGTTCATGGCGCGCTCGGCAGCAACACAAATGGCCGTGTGTTCATGGTGGAGGGGTTGCAGCAGTGCGTGTACACGTTCATCGTTGCTGCGGCATTCGATGCCGATGGCTCCCTGGCCGATAGCAGGCAGACTCTGTTGCGCTGACAGCGCCGCACGAATGCGTTGCTCAAAACCGAGGCGTTTGAGTCCGGCAACAGCAAGAATAATGGCGTCGTATTCACCGTTGTCCAGTTTGGAGAGACGCGTATTGACATTGCCTCGCAGCGGCAGGATTTCAAGATCAGGCCGGTATGCACTGATCTGGCACTGACGGCGCAGGCTGGCTGTTCCCAGCTTTGCACCTTGCGGCAGATCTTCAATCGAGTCGTAGTTGTTGGAGACAAAGGCGTCGCGCGGGTCTTCTCGTTCGAGAATGACGGCGAGTTGCAGCCCTTCTGGAAACTCTACCGGCACATCTTTCATGCTGTGAACGGCGATGTCGGCAGTTCCTTCGAGCATGCTGACTTCGAGCTCTTTGACGAATAACCCCTTGCCGCCGATTTTTGCCAGCGGCGTATCGAGGATTTTGTCTCCTCTGGTGGTCATGCCGAGTATCTCGACTTGCAGTCCGGGATGGGATGCCATCAGGGCCGCTTGCACATGTTCTGCCTGCCACAGCGCCAGTGGTGATTTTCGTGTTGCGATGCGAATGGTATTGTTACTCATAGTCTCACTTCAGGAGTTGATCCGGGTTGGGGCCGGGAGTTGATCTATCTGGTTTTCTATCCACTTTTCAACCTCCCTGATAATCTCTTTTGCATGGCGATCTTTGGTGCTGATGGGTTCGCCGATGACTACATCGATGACGCCGGGGTATTTGTTGATGTCGCGTCTGCGCCAGAAATAGCCGGCATTATGTGCAATCGGGATGACTGGAAACCCCGATTTTTCCGCAAGAATGGCGCCGCCCATACCATAGCGCCCCCGTTTTCCAGGAGCTGTGCGGGTGCCTTCGGGAAATATCATGACGCGATAGCCGCTGTTCAACAGGGATGTTCCCTGTTTGATAATCTGTATGATCGCTTTACGACCTGCTTTGCGGTCAATCGCAATCGACGACATGGAGGCCAGCGCCCAGCCAAAAATAGGAACCCGCAGGAGTTCGCGTTTTAAAATCCATGCCTGTTTGCCGCCGACAATATGCCGCAGGGCGATGGTCTCCCAGGTTGACTGGTGCTTGGACATGATGATGGCAGCTGACCGAGGCAAATTTTCAGATCCGCTGACGCGATAGCTGAGACCGCAGATAATTTTCAGCAGCCAGCTGTTCAGTGCTGCCCAGCTGTTGGCAACGGCGTTGCTCCAGCTGCCGGGGACCACCCATCCGAGAATAGAGAGCAGCAATCCAAACACAATGGTGTTGACAACAAACAGGGTAAAATAGATTAGGGAGCGGATTTTTATCATTCCATATCCCGAAATTCCGAGACGCGAATACGTCCGTCTACCATGCGGCTTTCACGCTGCATCAGGGTCGTCATTTTACTCCAGAAAGCCACCTTGAGATCAAAGCCGGCTGCAATATCTGTGCCCATGAGCAGAATCAGCAGGTCGGCAACCTCTTCCGCCAGGGAGTCGATGCTCTTGCCCTTGGTGACGCAGGCCGCGATCTCGCCAAGCTCCTCGGCCATCAGGGCGATGCGATAGTTCAGCTCTTCACCGCCTTTCTGTTTAAAATCATGCTTGTCATGGAAGGCCTGTACAGCGGCCATCATCTCGTTCCAGGAGTCAGGATTGCTCATTCTCTTCTCTCACGATGGCAACAGGGAGATGTCGGCAACCCGCAGAAACAGGTTGCCAAGCTGATCGAGGAAGGCGAGGCGATTGTTGCGCATCTTTTCATCGTCCGTCATCACCATTACCTCGTCAAAATAGTGATCGATGTCGCCACGCAATTTTGCCATCGTTTTCAGTGCGGATGCATAATTGTGCTGCTGAAGCAGCGGTTCGACGGTTGCCAGTGTTGACTGCAGCTGCTGATAGAGAGTGGTCTCTGCTTGCTCTTCAAAAAGAGCGCTGTCTACATCGGGCAGTATCTGCATATCGGCCTTTTTCAGTAGATTGCGAATGCGCTTGTTGGCGGCAGCCAGACTCTCCGCTTCGGGCAGCCTGTGAAAGGCGCCGACAGCCTGGATGCGCTGATCGAAATCCAGCAGGGTTGCCGGCTTGACGGCGGCCACAGCATGAAACAGCTCGCTTGAAACGCCCTCGTCAGCATAGATGCCGCGCAGGCGCTCCAGCATGAAGTCATAAACATCGGCAACCAGGCTGCTATTTTGAACGCGATGCTCAAGCAATTCAGCGCTCTGCTGCAATAATTCCATCAGCGGAATCGGCAGCTGATGCTCCTTGAGGATGCGCAGTGCGCCGAGGGCGGCGCGCCGCAGAGCAAAAGGATCCTTGTCGCCAGTCGGTTTCTGGTTGATGCCGAAAATGCCGCTGAGGGTGTCGATGCGCTCGGCCAGGGCAATTGCGATACCCGTCTTGCTCAGCGGCAGTTTGTCCCCGGAGAAACGCGGCAGATAAAACTCCTCCATGGCCTGCGCCAGCTCATCGCTTTCGCCATCGCGTTTAAGCTGGTAGCGCCCCATGACGCCCTGCATGTCGGCAAACTCTCCGACCATCTCGGTCATCAGGTCGCAGCGGCTGAGCATGCCGGCGCGCTTTGCCTGTTGCGGATTGCCGTCGGTCCGCCGGGCAATCCAGGAGGCCAGGGCGGCAACCCGTTCAGACTTCTCATACATGCTGCCAAGCTGTTTTTGGAAAACGACCTTTTTGAGAGGTTCGATATGATCCGCAAGATGTTTTTTACCATCCTGGCGCCAGAAAAACATCGCGTCTGCAAGGCGCGGGCGAATGACGCGTTCATTTCCCTGTTTGATCTTCTCTGCTTCACGGCTGAGGATGTTGGCAATGGTAATAAAGTTGGGCAGCAGCCTGCCTTCACTGTCCACCATGTGGAAATACTTCTGGTTTTTCTTCATGGTGAGGATCAGCGCTTCCTGCGGAATTTCAAGGAATTGCTCCTCAAAGTTGCCGATAACCGGAATTGGCCACTCGACCAGTGCGGTCACTTCATCCAGCAGGTCAGTGTCGATCACGGCCACGCCATGGTGATTCGATGCCGTTTTTTCGACCATTTCGCGGATCATTTCGCGACGACGGGAAAAATCGGGGATAACGAAAGCCTCGCTCCATAGGAGGCGTTCATAATCGAGTGGGCGGGCGAGCGTCAATGCTTCGGGGCGATGAAACCTGTGCCCACGGGTGGTGTTTCCGGCTTTCGTGTCGAGCAGGGTGCAGGGTACGATCTCCTCGCCGAGCATGAAGAGTATCCAGTGGACAGGACGAACGAATTCCACCTCGGAGCTGCCCCAGCGCATGCGTTTGGAGACAGGCAGGCTGTTGAGCGCATCCAGTGCGATTTGCGGCAGCAGTTCGGTAGCTGATTTGCCTTTCACATGCATCTTGAAAAAAAGCCACTCCCCCTTGTCCGTCTGCATGCGCTCGAGCTGTTCAACCGTCGCGCCGCAGGAGTGCGCAAATCCTGTAGCTGCCCTGGTGGGGTTGCCGTCGGCATCGAAAGCCGCCTTGAGTGCCGGGCCGCGACGCTCAACCTCTTTATCAGGCTGTACAACGGAAACGGTTTCGATAAACAGCGCCAGGCGACGCGGTGTTGCAAAAGCAGTGCAGTCGCCATGGGTTAGCCCCGCCTTTTTCAGGCCCGACAGAAACTCCTGCTGCAGTGCGTCACGCAGCTGCTGCAGAGATGTTGGCGGCAGCTCTTCTGTGCCGATTTCAAAGAGTAAATCTTGTGTTGTCATGAGTCGTGTTGTTGTTTCTGTCGTATTCTTGTAATTCGGTGCATCGCG
>JAIVTC010000262.1:0-6277 GCA_048629055.1 Candidatus Bathyarchaeota archaeon | reverse complement strand
GCACATCCGCCGGCGAGCTGATTGCACAGGCCGGCGGCTACACAGAGAAAGCCAATCAACTGATTTGCGGCGGCCCGATGATGGGATTTTCCATGCCCACCGACGAGGTCCCCGTCACCAAGGGCGTCAACTGCCTGCTGATTGCCAGCGAGCACGACTGTCCGCCTCCGGAGCCTGCAACAGCCTGTATCCGCTGCGGTAAATGCGCCGAAGCCTGCCCGGCGCAGCTGCTGCCGCAGCAGCTCTACTGGCACGCCCGCTCACAAAATTTCGACAAGGCGCAGGATTACCACCTGTTCGACTGCATCGAATGCGGCTGCTGCTCGCATGTCTGCCCCTCCCATATCCAACTGGTGCACTACTACCGCTTTGCAAAGACGCAAATCTGGAGCAAGGAGAAGGAGAAGGTCAAGGCGGATCACGCCCGCCAACGCCACGAGGCAAGGGTGGCGCGGCTCGAGCGTATCGCCGCAGAGCGCAAGGCGCGCATGCGCAAGAAAAAGGCCGTGCTGAAGAGCAAAAAAGGCGGTGGTGACAGCGCCAAAAAAGCGGCCATTGCCGCCGCGGTCAAACGCGCTGCAGCAAAAAAAGCGGCTGCAACAGACTCCAACCAGGGCGCCACGAAATAATGCAATTTTCAACCTACAGCTCACCCCATACCGGCCACAGTGAAAACGTCACGCGCGTGATGGCGCAGGTTCTGCTTGCCATGGGTCCCGGCATCATTGCCATGACCTGGTATTTCGGCTGGGGCATCGTCATCAACATCCTGATCGCATCGGTGGCTGCCGTCTCCGCCGAGGCTTTTGTCCTGAAACTGCGCAAACGCGCGATCACCCCGGTGATCACGGATCTCAGCGCCGTCGTGACTGCAGTGCTGTTTGCCGTCTCCATCCCGCCGCTGCTCCCCTGGTGGTTGACCGTCGGCGGCATGCTGTTCGCCATCATCGTGGTCAAGCAGCTCTATGGCGGCCTGGGTTTCAACCCCTTCAACCCCGCCATGGCCGCCTACGTCCTGCTGCTGGTCTCCTACCCCTCCGAGATGACACACTGGCTGCCGCCGCGAGAGTTGTCTACGCACAGCCTGGACTTCCTTACCACTCTCGGCATCATCTTCGGCAACGGCCTGCCGCAGGGGTTGAGCTGGGATGCCCTTACCATGGCAACCCCGCTGGATGAGATGCGCACCCAGCTGGATATGGGTAAGATGATCAGCGAGATCCGTCAAAGCCCGATGTGGGGAGATTATGGCGGGCTCGGCATCGAGTGGGTCGCCAACTGGTTCCTGCTCGGCGGTCTGTTTCTGTTATGGCGGCGCATCATCAGCTGGCATATCCCGTTGTCGATGATCGGCGCGATACTCATCATGGCAACGGCGTGGTGGCTGGCCGAACCGGAGGCCAATCCCTTCCCGGCTTTCCATCTCTTCAGCGGCGGGGTTATCGTCGGCGCCTTCTTTATCGCCACGGATCCGGTAACTGCTGTCACCACCCGGAAAGGACAGCTGATCTTCGGCGCACTGATCGGCGTACTGGTCTACAGTATTCGCAGCTGGGGCGGCTATCCGGACGCTGTCGCTTTTGCCGTGCTGCTGATGAACATGGCTGCGCCGACCATCGGCTACTACACCCAGCCGCGCGTCTATGGAGAGCAGGAGAAGAAGGGTGGAGTATAAAAATATTCTGGCATCCGGGCTGATTCTCGGTTTCTTCGGCATTCTCGGCGCGCTGCTGGTCTCCGGCACTGAGTCGCAGACCCGCGACATCATCATTCACAACGAACGCATGGCGCTGCTGAACCAGTTGTACGAGCTGGTGCCCCAGTCCGAGATCGACAATGATTTTCTACAACACCCGCTGACGCTGAATGCAGCGGAATTCCTCGGCATCGACAACACCCAGGCTTACATCGGCACACAACAGGGAGAACTTGCTGCAATCGTGTTCGAGGCAACCATCCCCAACGGCTATGCCGGCCCCATCCTGATGCTGGTTGCCGTGGACAGCAAGGGAACACTCAAGGGGGTGCGCATCGTCTCCCACAGTGAAACCCCCGGACTGGGTGACAAGGTTGAACTGGAGCGCTCCGACTGGGTGCTGGGTTTCAACGGAAAATCACTGACAGATCCCGATGAAGCCCACTGGAAGGTCAAGAAGGATGGCGGCGTATTTGACCAGTTTACCGGCGCGACCATCACCCCGCGGGCGATTGTCAACAGCGTCAGAAAAGCACTGCTCTATTTCGACCGGGAGCACCAGGCGCTTTTCAAACGCTATCTCGAGAAGAGCCGGGAAGAGGCGCAGGAAGGAATGGTTAACCTGTCATCCCGAGGAGAGAGTGGAACGAGTAACCTGTCATCCCGAGGGAAGAGAGGAACGAACGACGAGGGATCTTTCAATGTTGAGCATAAGATCTCTCCTGCGTCGAGATGACAAGTTTGTAACTTCTCAACGATCCCGTGTATTGTTCGAGATAGTGTAGGATGCTGCTGAGGAACGAAGCGCATCGATCGCGGGTTTACTCGACAGATGCGCTTCGCAAGCTCAGCAGCATCCTACATATTGTTGCCTTGCACGGGGTTATTGAGAAATAACACAACTTTTAAACATGAGATTGAAAATGCTGAATGAAAGAGGCAGTGAGGCACACAAAGAGGCGCAAAATCCATCATGAACAGCTATAGAGAGATTATCAGCAACGGCCTGTGGGGCAACAACCAGGCGCTGGTGGCGCTGCTTGGGCTGTGTCCGCTGCTGGCGGTCAGCAATACTGCCATCAACGGCCTGGGTCTGGGACTGGCGACCACCCTGGTTCTGCTGCTCTCCAACACCTCGGTGTCGCTGATTCGCCACGTGGTGCGCCCTGAGGTGAGACTGCCGGTGTTCGTGCTGGTGATCGCCTCATTCGTAACAGCGGTCGAACTCTCCATGAAGGCGTACTTCTTCGACCTCTACAAGATCCTCGGTATCTTCATCCCGCTGATCGTCACCAACTGCGCCATCATCGGCCGCGCCGAGGCCTTCGCCTCGAAAAACACCCCCGCAAAAGCCGCCGTGGACGGCCTTGCGATCGGCATCGGCTTCACGCTGGTGTTGTTCGTGCTCGGTGCAAGCCGCGAGTTGATCGGCCAGGGCACCCTGCTGTCGCAGGCGCACCTGATGTTCGGCGAAGCGGCGAGAGGCTGGACCATCCAGATCGAGGGTTTCAAGGGCGCCCTGCTGGCGATCCTGCCGCCCGGCGCGTTCCTCGGCCTGGGCTCAATCATCGCACTGAAGAACGTTATCGACCACTGGCAGCAGAAGCAGGCGGCAAAGGCAAAAGAGCCTGTCGTCGAAGCCGTGCCGCAGGAGTCGCCAGGTTAGGGAATCGCGGTCAGACGACCGCTCCTACGCATCCGGAAGATCGAGCCAATATTGTAGGAGTGGTCGTCTGACCACGATAGGAACAGAGGCTTTTTTTTACAGGCGCACTGTCAGCACATCGCAGGAGGCGTTGTGCAGCACCGAGTTGACGCTGGAGCCCAGCAGGCGCTCGATGCCGCGGCGTCCATGCGAGCCGATAACGATCAGGTCGACGTCGTGCTCATGGGCATAATGGGTGATGGCGCGCCCGGGGTTGCCGGTGATGACTTCGGCTTTGAGGTTGGCTATATTTACCGTTGCCACCAGCTCATCCATTCTCTGGTGAGCAACCTCCAGCAGGGTTTTCTCCAGTTCGATATCAACGGCGAGATCATAAAACTCACCCGGCATCATCATGTCATCGACCACGTGCAGCAGGGAGAGGTTGGCATTGCTGACGAGCGCGAGTTCCTGCACCCGCTGCAGCGCCCTTTCTGAGTGTTCTGAAAAGTCGGTGGCCAGCAGTATATGGCGATAGCCTGCATAGATGTCGCGCTCGATCCGGTTTGTCACCTGCCCCAGCCACTGCAGTGCCTGTTGTGACTGGCTCTCGTCAAAATAGCGGACTTCCGTGTCGACAAAGGCGTTGCCAATCATGGTCATCCAGTGTTCCATGGAATTCTCGCCAAGGACGGCAATGCGTGCAAAGTCCTGCTGGTGCTTGATGCTAAATTTGAAGTCATCCCATGCCGCCTTGACTTCCCAACCCTCGAAATCTTCCAGCTTGATCAGCAGTGAGATGGGTGCCTCCTGCTTGAGTATCTCCTCGATGCGGCGGATCAACTCCTGGTAATCCGCATCAGTCAGTTTGCCGCTCACCTTGAAGGCGTAGACATGCGCTTCATTGACCGGAGTCTCTTTAAACATCCTGCTGCTCCTCTTTATCAGAACTATCCTGCTGTTGCTCCTGTTCACGCTCCCTGATTCTTTCAGCGAGTTCCTCGTTCAGCTTTATCAACTCCACAGAGGTTTGATCCGCAACCATTTTCAATCGATCCATAATGCCGGAAGAGATATACATGGCATCCATTTTCAGTGCATTTCCCAGCACCTCCCTGATCTCATGCGCCTCCCCCCCTACATCCTTGAGGTTTTTTACGAACTCACTGCTGATATCGTCAATCTCATCACGCGACAGTTCACCCAGATCATGCAACCGTGTCTGCGCATGCTGCACCGCTTCGCCGAGGGTGGTCTTTTCTCTGTCAAGAAACTCTTCAACATGCGTCAGCATGGTTTCATAGGCATGCTGTAATTTCGATTTCATCTCGTTTGTATCCATTATCTGCTCCTCTTTGGCTTTGCGGTTATATGCATCATCTGGCAATGACTCTCTATTTACTATCGTCCTGTTTGCCGGATTCTTCAAGTGATATGAGTCAAAAAATCCTTTTTTTAACCACGGAACATACGAACTACATGGAAAAGAGAATTAACCACTGATGAACACAGATATTATGGCATCCCTTCATCAGTGTTTATCTGTGTGCATCTGTAGTGAAAAACAGACCTTCCCATGCGGCGCAATGCGCTGTCGCTTATTGCGCCCGACGCTTAAAATCTAAAACCTAAAACCTAAAACCTCCCTCGCCATTCGTCTGCACAGACGGTTACTCCGGGCGAAGCCACTCCCTTGTCATTTCGACCAAATAATATATACTTGTTGGTATATACCATAACATCGTGAGAATCCTATGGAATCCCGAATAGCTAAAATTTTTATGAACGGTCGAAGCCAGGCTGTACGGTTACCTAAAGAGTACCGCTTTGATAGCGATGAGGTCTACATTACAATGCAAGGTTCTAGTGTCATTATTACTGAAAAAAAACCAACATGGGATGAGTTCTTTGACTCTGAACCAGTCTTTGATGATGACTTCCTAAAGGAGAGGTTTGACGCCCAGCCTCAAGAGAGGGATTTTGATTGATGTACATGCTTGATACCAATATATGCATCTATGTATTAAAAAATCATTCCGACAAATTACGACATAAATTCAAGGTCATTAAAAACATCTGTATCTCTTCGGTAACTTACGGCGAACTCTGCTTTGGCATTGAAAATGGGGAAGCCTCTAAGAGAGAAGCTCGCAGGGAACAGCTCGACATTTTCACTCAAAGGCTGTTGATTGATCCCTGGGACGAAGATGCTGCCAGGCATTATGGCTTCATTAGAGCCCTGTTAAAAAAACAGGGAACAATCATTGGCAATAACGATCTTTTGATTTCGGCCCATGCACGCAGCATGAATGCGGTACTGGTTACCAATAATGTTCGAGAATTCTCCAGGGTCCCTGACCTCTCGATAGAAAACTGGGTGGCGGAATAAAAACACACAAAAATAACCACGGAACATACGAACTACACGGAAAAGAGAATTAACCACAGATGAACACAGATATTATGGCATCCCTTCATCAGTGTTTATCTGTGTGCATCTGTGGTGAAAAACAGACCTTCCCATGCGGCGCAATGCGCTGTCGCTTATTGCGCCCGACGCTTAAAATCTAAAACCTAAAACTTAAAAGAGTGTTGCGCTAGGCTCATTCACTGCCGCCAGCATATCGGTGTCGTCCGTCAGCGCCTGTGAAATTGCACACTGGCAGGCGATCACGGGGGCGACGCCATGTGCTCCATGAAACGCGTTTTGCCACACCCTGTCGGTCCCTTCAACAGTACCGGCAGACCGTTTCTCCACGCCGCTTCGAAAATTGCGATCTCCTCGCCAACCGGTTCATAATAAGGTTCCGTTTCGATCATGTAGGATTGAAGCTTCTCAGTCACAATATTTTCCCTATAGGTAATTGTTTCAAGAGAGATATTGTCTCTCGCAAAGGCGCAAAGAACGCAAAGTCATATTAATTCATGACGCTACG
>JAIVTC010000261.1:0-9639 GCA_048629055.1 Candidatus Bathyarchaeota archaeon | reverse complement strand
ACACAGATAAACACAGATTATTTTGTAACTTCGTAACTTCTCTTATATCTGTGTGCATCCGTGTTCATCTGTGGTTAAAAACATCTTGCAATCAATCACGCCATCGACTGGTAGTAGAGATTTTGCGGATGCGTCGCCTCTGCAAAAAAGTACCAGCGCTCCAGCAGCAGACCGACATAGAGTACAGCGAAAGCCGCTATCGGCAACAGCGGGGAGTTGATGCCCCAGGAGATCGCCAGCAGAAGCGGGGAGAGCATAAATATCAGCACCAGGAAAAGCAGCTGCACCATCTTCAATGTCGCCTCGCTGCGGCCATGAAAAAACTCACGTGTATTGAACGAGCCGCCCATAAACCCCTGCGTCTCCTGCACAATTGCATTGTGTCTTACACCGATGGCAGACTGCAGTGTCGACTTGTGCTTCAGCCTGGCATTTCGCAGCAGTGACGATAAGCGGGTAACCAATGCAATAAACAGGAAAAACACCGCCCATATTCCAAAAAAGCTCACCAGCGCAACCCCCTCATACGCTGAGAAGGCGGCGGCCAGCATGAAGCCGGAAGCCAGGCCAAACAAAGTATAGTTGGCTACCGTCAGCCAGTGGTGCCACTCCTCCAGAAATTTGACGCTGGCATAGATCATTGCCGTACAGACAAACAGCACAAAAGCAACAAAGCTGGCGACAATTCCGATCAGGATAGTGACATCGATCTCAATATCGGCGCCAAGCGTGAATAGCGGCTCATTCCAGCCCATATAGTGGGCAAATCCATACACTAACACCAGCAGCATGAAGAGAGGCAGTACGATCACTTCACGCGAGAGCCACGAGGTGCGCCATTTTGCCGCCGAGCGCCATGCCCGCTCCGGCCGGCCCAGATGGAAGATGGAGGCGAATAACCCGAGACCCAGCAGCAGCATCACCACAAGGCTGCCGACAGCATAAAACCCTGCGCTGTCCTGTGCAGGAATCAGATTGGCCAGCGAATAGAACTGCCCGGTAAACAGCGCCAGAAAAAGCCCCTGCCCTGCGCCAATCAGGGTTGTCAAAAAAATTACCGAAAAAGCCGGATGCATTTAGAGTCTCCGCAAGGCTATTTTGCTCTTCAGAATGTTTCTACTTTGACTCATGCTGTTATCTCTGCATTCAAATATGAATTCACCACGAAGATAAATTGCCTTCCTTTCGTGTTTTTCGTGGTAAATAGTTTCAACATATCATCAGAACGCCACATCGTCGATGGACGCGCCTTCACTCACCGCTGCATCCAGTTCTTCGAGCAGCGGGTTGTCCACACGGTCGAGCTCATCGGCATGAATAGTGATGCGGGTCTTGCGCCTCGGCAGATAGTGGTTGGCCGGCTTGGTGCCCCACTCGGGCATCAACTGATAACCGCCCTGTTCGCGTATCGCAATAGAAACCTCCGATTCAGGGTCATGTACATCGCCGAAGAGTCGCGCACTGGTCGGACACGCCAGCACGCAGGCAGGCTTTCGCTCCGATTCAGGCAGCGTTTCATCGGTGATGCGGTCGATGCAGAGGGTGCATTTTTTCATCACCTTCTCTCTGCCATCCAGTTCGCGGGCGCCATAGGGACAGGACCATGCGCAGTATTTGCAGCCGATGCACTTGTCATAATCCACCAGCACCACACCGTTGTCCTCGCGTTTGTAGGAAGCCCCGGTCGGACACACCGGCACACAGGGTGGATCTTCACAGTGCAGGCAGCTCTTCGGAAAGTGGATGGTCTCCGTGCGGGGAAACTCACCCACCTCATAGGTCTGCACACGATTAAAAAATGTGCCAGTCGGGTCGACGTCATAGGGGCGCAGATCCGCCATCGGCCCCGCCCAGCCGGAGGTGTTCCACTCCTTGCAGGAGGTGACGCAGGCGTGGCAGCCTACACAGACATTCAGATCGATCACCAGGGCTAACTGTGACATCGCTTACCCTCCCAATCCACTTTTCCAATTCCCGACACCGGCAAAATAGGCCTGCCACTTGCCGCGTTTGGCATCCTGTCCGGGAACCCTCTTTTGCGGTTCGAATTGCGGAGAGGTGACCCGGGGTTCATCATCTCCGGCCTTGTAAATTTTTACACGCACATCGAACCAGGCGGCCTGACCGGTCACCGGATCAGAGTTCGAGAGATACTCTCCAGCCTTCTCCAGCGGCAGCTCTTCGGAGATGATGTGATTCAGCAGGAACCCTTTTTGCGATTCATTGGCGCGCTCTGTCAGTCCCCAGGCTCCGGAAACCTTGCCAATCGCATTCCAGGTCCACACGGTACCGGGCTCCACCGCCTGCGAGTAACGGCACATGCAGCGGATCTTGCCGTGCGGTGATTCAATCCACATCCAGTCGCCGTCATCGATGCCGTTCGCCCTCGCCGTCTGCGTATTGACGAACAGGTAGTTATGCGTATGGATCTGGCGCAGCCAGGCATTTTGCGAATCCCATGAATGGTACATCGCCATGGGGCGCTGGGTGAGTGCATTGAGCGGATACTTCTGCGTATCCACATGCCTGTTCTCCAGCGGTTCATAATAGAATGGCAGCGGATCGAAGTAGGTCTCGACGCGACGGCGCAGACGCTCCGGCGGCTGCTTGCCGCTGGTTTTTCCCTGCGCTGCAAGACGGAATTTCTGCAGCACCTCGGAGTAGAGATGAATCGAAATCGGCTCCGCATAGCGCGTCATGCCGTGGCCACGCGCCCACTCCAGGTAGCCTTTGTTCCAGTTGCGCATGTACTGGTAGGATTTTGGCAGTTCAAACTGAAACATGCAGTTGTTTTTTGCATACATATCCAGCTGACGGGGATTGGGTTCACCCTTGAGCGTACGCGCGCCGTCCTTGCCGCGCCAGCCGGAGAGAAAACCGATGCCGGAACCCGGCGCCGTCTCGAAATTGATCAGAAAGCCGGGGTAATCCCGGTATTTGCGCGAGCCGTCCTCATTGGTGAATGCCGGCAGTTTGAGACGTGAGGCCAGCTCGATCAACACCTCCTGAAAAGGTTTGCATTCGTCCTTCGGCTCGACCACGGGGATGCGGATGGCATCGACCGGGCCGCTGAACTCGGAGATCGGCCGATCCAGCAGCGACATCGCATCGTAGCGCTCCAGGTAGCTGGTATCCGGCAGCACCAGGTCGGCAAAGGCAACCGTCTCGGACTGAAAAGTGTCGCACACGATGATGAATGGAATCTTGTATTCACCATCCTCATCCTTGTCCACCAGCATCTCCCGCACTTTGGCAGTGTTCATGGAGGAGTTCCACGCCATGTTCGCCATGAACAGCAGCAGGGTGTCGATCCTGTAGGGATCGCCGCGCCAGGCATTGGTAATCACGTTGTGCATCAGGCCATGCACCGACAGCGGATGCTCCCAGGAGAAGGCCTTGTCGATGCGCACCGGTTCGCCCTGATCATCGACAAAGAGATCATTCGGCTCCGCCGGCCACCCCAGCGGCATGCCGTCGAGCGGGGTATTCGGCTGCACCCCTTCAGGTCCTTTTGGCGGTTTTGGACAGGGGGGAATAGGACGCGGAAACGGCGCCTTGTGGCGAAAGCCTCCAGGACGGTCGATGGTTCCCAGCAAGGTCATGAGGATACTCAGCGCACGAATGGTGTGGAATCCGTTGGAGTGGGCCGCCAGTCCGCGCATGGCATGGAAGGAGACCGGATTGCCCGTCACCGACTTATGCTCATTGCCCCACACATCCCGCCATGCGATCGGCAGCTCGATCTTCTGATCGCGGGCGGTCACCCCCATCTCGTGCGCCAAACGGCGTATCGTCTCTGCAGGGATATGGGTGATGCCCTCCGCCCACTCCGGCGTGTACTCCTCGACACGATCTTTGAGGAGTTGAAACGAGGGTGTCACCCGGGTGCCGTCATCCAGGGTATATTCGCCCAGGATGACCGGGTCGGCCCCCGGGGTGTGCGTACCGATGGCTCCGATTTCACGATCCCACCACAGCTTGTTCTCGGGATCGAAGCAGCCCTCCTCCACGTGCATCTCAAAGCGGTGAAACAGACCAAAATCATCACGCTCGGGATCATTGACCACCAGTTCGGCGGCATTGCTGTACTGAATCAGGAACTCACGATCGAACAGCCCCTGCTTGATGATTTCATGACAGATTGCCAGCAGCAGCGCACCGTCGGTGCCGGGTTTGATCGGCACCCACTCGTCGGCTATGGCGGAATAGCCCGTGCGGATGGGATTGATGGAGATAAAGCGTCCGCCGTTGCGTTTGAATTTGGAGATGTGGATCTTGAGCGGATTGGAGTCGTGGTCTTCTGCGGTACCCAGCATGATAAAGAGCTTGGAGCGATCCAGATCGGGGCCACCAAACTCCCAGAAGGAGCCGCCGATGGTATAGATCATGCCGGCCGCCATGTTGACCGAGCAGAAGCCACCATGCGCCGCGTAGTTGGGCGTACCAAACTGCCTGGCGAAGAGCCCCGTGAGCGCCTGCATCTGGTCGCGCCCGGTAAACAAGGCAAACTTTTTGGGATCGGTCGCTCGCAGATGGCCGAGGCGCTCCTCCATGATCGAGAACGCCTCATCCCAGGTGATCCCCTCGAACTCCGACTCGCCGCGCTCGGCGTCCTGCTTGCGCAGCAGCGGCTTGCTGAGGCGCGCAGGCGAATACTGCTTCATGATCCCGGAAGCGCCCTTGGCGCAAATCACGCCCCGGTTATGCGGGTGCTCCGGGTTGCCCTCGATGTGGCGTATCTCGCCGTCACGCAGCGTGACGCGAATGCCGCAGCGGCAGGCGCACATATAGCAGGTGGTGTTTTTGACCTCGACCCGGCCAAGCTCGCTATCAGTGTGTTCTACAGGATCCCGCATGGCTCTAACAAACCTCTTAGTTTTTTTACCACGGATGAACACGGACGCACATCGATCATAATACATCCTATCAATCTGTGTTTATGTCTATGCATCTGTAAATAACTATTCTCGATTTTACTCCGCCACTCCTCTCTCTTATCATTGTGATTACAGCGATAAACTGCACCAGATTGCCGCAGTCGCTACCGCTCCTTCGCAATGACAGCATCCCGTCATTGCGAGGAGGCTCCGCCGACGCGGCAATCTTCCCGGGGTTGCCACGCTTCCCTTGCAATGACGTTACTGCTCCAACTCCTCCCATCGGCTGTAGAGTGTTTCAAGCTGCGTCTGGCTGCGCGCCAGCTGCTGTTGAATCACAACGGCCTCATCCTGGCGATCCGTGTAGATTCCAGGCCTTGCCAACTCCTCATGTATATTCTCTATTTTATTCTCAAGTTCTTCTATTTGCTTGGGTAATTTCTCAAGCTCGCGCTGCACTTTATAGCTGAGTTTTGTATCAGCATCACGCTTTTGGCGTTTCACGAGCGGCTTGTTTGCGATCTTTTCAGTGACTTCAATGCCTGTTGCCGCACGCTGTTCACGCAGCCAGTCCTGGTATCCACCGACGGCTTCACCGATATTTCCATCGCCTGTGAAGACATATGTCGAGGTTACCACGTTATCCAGAAAGGCACGGTCATGGCTCACCAGCAGCACTGTTCCCTCGAAATTGATCAACAGCTCCTCCAGCAGTTCCAGGGTCTCCACATCCAGATCATTGGTCGGCTCGTCGAGCACCAGCAGATTCGCAGGACGGGTAAAGAGCTTGGCGAGCAGCACCCGGTTGCGCTCTCCGCCGGAAAGCGAATTGAGCGGTTGGCGCACCCGGTCGGGAGCAAACAAAAAGTCCTGCAGGTAGGAGATGATATGACGGCTGACGCCATTGATTTCGACACGATCAGAACCCTCGCCGACATTCTCCTGAACTGTCTTATCAAGATCCAGGGAAGCTCTGAGCTGATCGAAATAGGCGACTTCAAGCCCTGTGCCTGTTTTGATGGTTCCACTCTGAGGTTCGAGTTTCCCTAACAGCAGATTCAGCAGCGTCGATTTGCCACAGCCGTTGGGGCCGATGATGCCGATCTTGTCGCCACGCATGATGGTGGTGGAGAAGCCCCGGATGACCGGCTCGCCATCCCAGCTGTAACTGACATTATCAACTTCGGCCACCAGCTTGCCGGAGCGTTCGGCCTGCTGCACATTGATCCTTGCCTTGCCCTGCACACTCCTGCGCTGGCGGAATTTTTCACGCATCGCCTCGAGCTGGCGCACTCTGCCCTCGTTGCGGGTGCGCCGCGCCTTGACCCCCTGACGGATCCACACCTCCTCCTGGGAGAGACGCTTGTCGAAACGTTCATTCTCCTTCGCCTCGGCATGGGCGCGCTCTTCGCGCCGGCGCAGATAGTTCTGATAATCCCCCGGCCAGTCGGTGAGATTGCCGCGGTCCAGTTCCAGGATGCGGGTTGCCAGGTTCTGCATGAAAGCGCGATCGTGCGTGATAAACAGCAGGCTGCCGCTCCAGCTTTTGAGGAACTGTTCAAGCCACTGGATACTCTCGATATCGAGATGGTTTGTCGGTTCGTCGAGCAGCAGCAGCTGCGGTTTTTTGACCAGTTCCCGCGCCAGCAGCACACGCCGCTTGAGTCCGCCTGACAACGCGCTGAATTGCGTCTCCTGCTCACTCTCGAGTGACAGCCGCGACAGGGTGGTCTCAACCTGCTGCTCAAGCTGCCAGCCGTCGGCATCCTCCAGAGCCTGCTGGGCCCTGGCCAGATAGTCGAGATTTTTTTCGCCGGGATCTTCCATCACCAACAGGGTCGCCTTGTGGTATTCAAGAATGACGTCTGCAAGCCCCTCCAGTCCCTGCGAGACGATCTCGAACACCGTGCCATGCAGGTCGCCGGGGATATCCTGGGGCATATAGGCGATGACTGCATTCTGCACCACCTGGCGCTCGCCGCTGTCTGCCTTGATCAATCCGGCGATCACCTTCAGCAGGGTCGACTTGCCCTCGCCGTTGCGTCCAATCAGAGTCACGCGTTCACCTTTACGGATGGTCAGATCAACGCCATCGAGCAGCAACGGTCCGCTATAGCCCAATGTCATGTTGCGTAGAGTGAGTAGAGTAGCCATTAACGTCTCAATGAAATAATAATAATGTGGGAATGATACCGTAGCGGTGCCGAGAAGGTTGCCCTGTATTGCCGTCATCCCGGCGCAGGCCGGGATCCATAGCAGCCAATGTGCGCCGATTTCCCGGATACCGGCATTCGCCGGTATGACGAGTTGTTACTTTACTCTGAACTCAAATAGCAGATGCATCACATCAACTCCGAGAAATCCCGTATTGCAATAAATCCTTCGGCATCTTTGTGCTGCTGCGTACTGTCCGGCGCCGTGATCGCAACCACCCTGTGAATGCCATAATTTTCAGCAGAGTGAAGCACTGGCAGACTGTCATCGACAAACAGCGTTTTTTGCGCATCAAAATGATGCCGCTGCTGCAGCTTCTCCCAGAAACCGGGATCCTCCTTGGGTAATCCCACCTCGTGTGATGTGATGAGCTGATCAAACCGGTGCGCCAGCGGGATGCGCTGCAATTTGAATGCCAGGGTTTTCGGGTGCGCATTGGTCAGCAGTGTAATGCGCTTGCCCATCGTCTGCAGCATGTGCAAAAACTCATCCACATGGGGATGCAGCTGGATCAGGTGCTCAACCTCCGTTTTCAGGCTGAGGATGTCCACCCCCAGCTCTGCGCTCCAATGGTCGATGCAGTACCACTTGAGCGTTCCCACATGGACAGCATACATGGCCAACAGTTTTTCCCTGGCGGCATCGGACGAGATTCCATGCAGTGACGCGTAGTGTTCGGGCAGATACTGCAGCCAGAAGTGGTTGTCAAAATGCAGATCCAGCAAGGTGCCGTCCATATCCAGAAAAACGTCATCGATCTGCTGCCAGTCGATCAGTTGCACTTGATCATTGGCGGGTTTCACACTAGAGTCGCTCACAATTTCTTACTCAATGTTGAATTGTTATGGGCCAGCAGCCTATCGTGACGGCAAACCGCAAAATTGCACACAGCCGCATCTTTCATATCGAAGAGATGGACATCACCTTTCCCAATGGCGCCACGCGCACCTACGAGCGTCTCATGGGAACCCGCGCGGACTCGGTAATTATCCTCCCTTTTCTCGATGATGACACCATCCTGCTGATACGGGAATATGCCGCGGCCAACGAATGTTACGAGCTGTCGCTGCCAAAAGGAATGGTTGACACTGGAGAACAGCCGCTCGACGCCGCCAACCGCGAGCTGCAGGAGGAGACCGGCTATGCTGCCGCACAGCTGCGCTATCTGCATAAACTCGATATCGCACCAGGATATATTTGTCACACATCCCACGCAGTCGTCGCAACCGGCCTGACTCCCTCGCGCCTCGATGGAGATGAACCGGAGCAGCTTGAAATTGTACCGTGGAAACTGGCCAATCTTGATAAACTGCTGCGCCATCCCGATCTCACAGATGCTAGAGCCATTGCAACGCTGCTGCTTGGAGTAAGAATGTTCAGGTAACTAGTTCAATAGGGGATGGGGCAGAAATTAAAGTACCAGGATGTGCTGAGGAACGAAGCGCATCCTATGTCTGAAACATGACAATGCCCTGATCCCAGGGAAAACAACGAATAACCGGTAGAGTAAACATGACACAAGCAATCGACATCAACGCGATCAATGACATCGCAAAACAGGCGGGCGCCGCCATCCTTGAAATCTACCGGCAGGATTTCGATGTCTATACCAAAGAGGACAGCTCACCGCTGACCGAGGCGGATCTGGCGGCGCACAACATCATTGTCGATGCGCTGCAGAAGCTGACTCCAAAGATTCCTGTTCTCTCTGAAGAGTCAACAAAAATTCCGTTTGAGACCCGCAGCAGCTGGAGCAGATACTGGCTCATCGACCCCCTCGACGGCACCAGGGAGTTCGTCAATAAAAATGGCGAATTCACCGTCAACATTGCGCTCATCGACAATCACAAACCCGTCATGGGCGTGGTCTACGTTCCGGTCAAGGATACGACCTACTTCGGCACAGTCGGTGAAGGCGCTTTCGTCGAACGCGATGGAGAGATCAGCGGGATCAGGGCCAGCAGCAAGGCGCAGACACCGCTGCGCGTCGCCGGCAGCCGCTCCCACGCAGGAGAGAGCCTGAAACGATTTCTTGCAGAGGTGGGAGAGCACGAGTTGCTCACCATGGGCAGCTCGCTGAAACTCTGCCTGGTTGCCGAGGGCAAGGCTGACATCTACCCGCGCATCGGCCCCACCTCCGAATGGGATACCGGGGCGGCGCAAGCCGTGGTCGAAGCCGCCGGCGGCATGGTCACCGGGACCAATGGCGAGCCGCTCAGATACAACTGCAAGGACTCCCTGCTGAACCCCTACTTCCTGGTATTTGGCGACAGCAGCAGAGAGTGGCATAAATACTTTAGGTGACTTCCCCATAATCCCGTGTGAATGCCGTCATTGCGAGGGAGCCTAAGCGACCGCGGCACTAATTTTGCCAGGAGCAAAATTGAACGCACCTTGTGCGACCCAAAGGGTAAATTACAGGGATGTAATTTATAATCTCGCTGGTACAGTCGCGCGATTGATGCGGTTCGCAAGCTCACCACATCCTACGGGTATTACCCTGCACGGAGATATTGAGATGTTACCGGCAGTTTCTGAAGCGGAATCG
>JAIVTC010000260.1:0-8614 GCA_048629055.1 Candidatus Bathyarchaeota archaeon | reverse complement strand
CGCCAAGACGCAAAGACCGCTAAGATTTTCCTTGGCGAGCCTGCATGGACGCAGGTGGGAGGCGTGAGCAGGCCGTTCCTGCGCATCCTGCGCTCACGGCATTTGTACATCCGTGTACGGCAGATGCGGAAGCCTTGCGAGAGCCATTATTGAAATTTGACTCATCTGTAAAGAAGTTGGTCACTCAAGGGGTACCGGGCAACGGAATGCTGAAAACGACTCAATCACAATGGCTCGCACTGATCCGTGCGCCGGGCGTCGGCTCCGCAAGCATGCATAAACTGCTGCGGCATTTCGGCTCGATTGCAGATATTTTTTCCGCATCCGCCAGCCATCTGCATGCTGCAGGGATCAAACCCGACAGCAGTGAAGCAATACTGCACCCGGATGAGGGACTGATCGCTTCAGACTCCGCCTGGCTGGAGGAGTCCGGCCATCACCTGCTCACCTGGGGTGATCCGGACTATCCCGCCTTGCTGAGCAAAATCCCCGATCCTCCCGCCGCCCTCTTTCTCAAGGGTAATCCAGAATTGCTCAAACTCCCGCAGCTGGCAATCGTCGGCAGCCGCAACCCCACTTCCGGCGGCATACAAAATGCCACACAATTTGCAAAACATCTCGCCTCCTGCGGACTCGGGATCTGCAGCGGCATGGCGACTGGGATTGACACCGCCAGTCACGTTGGCGCCCTGCAGGCTGGCGGTTTCACGATTGCCGTCGTCGCCACCGGACTGGATCGCGTCTACCCGGCGATCAATCGTGAGCTGGCTCACAAGATAGCCAGTGAAGGACTGCTGATTTCGGAATTCCCTCCGGGCACAGGACCCAACGCAGGGCATTTTCCGAGTCGCAACCGTATTATTTCAGGCCTGTCGGTTGGTACACTGGTGGTCGAAGCTGCGCTGAGAAGCGGTTCACTGATCACTGCTCGTCTTGCTGCCGAACAGGGGCGAGAGGTGTTTGCAATCCCGGGCTCTATACACAACCCGCTTGCAAGGGGCTGTCACGGCCTGATCCGGCAGGGAGTCAAACTGGTGGAGACTGCCAAACACATCCTCGAGGAGCTCTCTCCGCTGCTTGCCGAATATCAGGAGAGTGCAGAGATGGATGCTGCCGGGGATGCAAAGCAGCACACGGATCAGCCTCCGTCACTGGATGACAGCTACCTCTCAATGCTGGATTGCATCGGCTATGACCCACTCACGGTCGATGAACTTATCCACAAAAGCAGATTGACGCCAGAGGCAGTTTCCTCCATGCTATTAATACTTGAACTGCAAGGCTATGTTGAATCTTTGCCCGGCAACCGCACCTGTCGCACTTCACTCTCCCCGCAAGGGGAAACAGCCTCTCTTTCATCATCAGGTAATGTCCCGTGAATGAAAATATCATCGATGTATTGATCTATATCTACGAAACATATATGGATGGCGAGAAACAACTTCCGTCAGATCAAGTGCTTATCGAAGAGCACCTGCTGAAGGTTGGTTTTCATGAGGGAGAGATCAACAAGGCATTCGACTGGCTTGACGAGCTTGCCTGGCGCCAGGGGGCACTCCATGAAAATGGTGATTTCAGCCAGGCATCCATGCGCCTCTACTCTGACGAGGAGGTGCAGCGCATCGATATGGAGAGCAGAGGCCTGCTGCTGTTCCTGGAGCAAAACGGCATACTGGATCCCCTCAGCCGCGAACTTGTCATCGAACGCGCCATGGCGCTGGATAACCCTGACCTCGACAGTGATGACATCCAGTGGATAGCTTTACTGGTATTGCTGAACCAACCCGGGCAGGAAGCGGCATTCACCGTGATGGAGAATCTCGTCTATGACGGGGCTCCTGACCTGCTGCATTAAATAAAGTTGGCAGTTGGCAGTAGTCTAGCGAGACCAAGTCTCAGACTGACAAGGCATGAGAAAATATTTTCTCTCGCAAAGACGCAAAGCTCGCCAAGAAAAACCTTTGCGACCTTGGCGTTCTTGGCGAGAGACATTTTTAAAACTTGACTCATTTGTAAACATGTTAGTCACTCAAGGATTACTAGTCACATCATTGCCAACTACAGGTTTTATTTTTCTGCAAACTGCATACTGACGACTGCAAACTTTGCATAAAAAACCGGAGCAGATGCTCCGGTTTTTTTATGCTTCAACTCTGATCAGGAACAATCAGAGGATGTAAGCGCGCTCATCGTGTTGAGAGATATCGAGGCCTTCTGTCTCCTCTTCCTCGGTCACACGCAAGCCGATCAGCAGATCAATCACTTTCAGGATGATGAAAGTCACGACGGCTGTGTAGACAACAACAACACCGATGCCATAAGCCTGCGTCATCACCTGTTCGCTGATGCTGTCATTGCCATCACCGAAGCCTGCGCCGCCGAGTGAGGTCGCACAGAAGACACCGGTCAGCAGCGCACCGATGATGCCGCCGACACCGTGAACGCTGAAGGCATCCAGCGAATCATCAAAACCCAGTGCAGGCTTGATTTTTACAGCCGCGATGAAACAGCCAAGTCCGGAAGCGGCGCCAATCGCCAGGGCGCCCATGGGACCGACAGCGCCTGCAGCCGGTGTAATGGCAACCAGACCAGCTATCGCACCGGACGCGATACCCAGCACGCTCGGCTTGCCGTGGGTGATCCACTCGGCCAGCATCCACACAACTGCAGCCATCGCAGCAGAAATCTGGGTAACAGCCATCGCCATACCGGCGGTACCGTCTGCAGCCAGTTCACTACCGGCATTGAAACCAAACCAGCCAACCCACAGCATGGCTGCGCCAACAACGGTAAACATCAGGTTGTGTGGAGGCATCGGAATCTTCTGGTAGCCTTTACGCTTGCCGACAACGATCGCTGCAACCAGACCGGCTACACCGGCATTGATATGCACAACGGTGCCGCCAGCAAAATCGAGGATACCCATAGCGCCCAGAAAACCGCCATCGCCCCATACCCAGTGTGTAATAGGCGCATAGATGACCGTAACCCAGATCACCATGAAGATCAGCATCGCAGAGAACTTCATGCGCTCTGCAAAGGCGCCGACAATCAACGCGGGAGTAATAATCGCAAATGTCATCTGAAATGTCATGAAGACGGATTCCGGAATGGTGCCGCTCATGCTGTCAACGGTCAAACCGGAGAGAAACAGTTTGTCGAGCCCACCCCAGTAAAGACCTTCGCCGCCAAAGGCGATGCTATAGCCATAAAGCGCCCAGATAACCGTCATGACGGAGGTAATGGCAAAACACTGCATCATCACCGAGAGACCGTTTTTAGCACGCGTCATGCCGGCATAAAAGAGGCTCAGGCCGGGAATGGTCATAAACAGCACCAGCGCGGTTGCTGTCAGCATCCAGGCGGTGTCTCCGCTGTTGAGCACCGCATCTTCAGCGAATGCAATTGAGGGAAGGATCGCAGCAGCCAGCGCTGCCGTCCCTGCCATCACTTTTTTGGATATTTTCATGTTACTCATCGATTGATCTCCTGTGATTTCAGAGTGCATCTGAACCGGTTTCACCGGTACGGATACGCACAACATGCTGGATATCGGAGACAAAGATTTTGCCATCGCCAATTTTGCCAGTTTGCGCTGCTTTGGTGATGGCCTCGATGACCTGATCAAGCATATCTGCAGTGACTGCCGCTTCAATCTTTACTTTTGGCAGGAAGTCCACCACATACTCTGCACCGCGATAGAGTTCGGTATGCCCCTTCTGCCGGCCAAAGCCCTTTACTTCAGTTACTGTAATACCGGAGAGACCGATATCCCCCAGTGCTTCGCGTACATCATCCAGCTTAAACGGCTTGATGATGGCTGTTATCATTTTCATTGCTAGCTGCTCCAGTCAATGTGAAAAGTTATTTTCGCCAGAATTCCGGCTTGCAGTTACATCAAGAGCAATTAGCGTGCCAATTTCCAGAATGAATGGAAAACAAATTAACCACAGATGCACACAGATAAACACAGACATTAAAAACATCTCGTAACTATTCAGCACATGCGGGATTGTCGTTGCTATCGTGTCTATCTACCGGAAAACACCGTAAATACATCTATGGTCGTTTCCGGCATCCTGCCTCACGCGACACTGATACATCCCTGTATGGCGTAGGCGGAAATAAGGCATCTGTGGTTAAAAAAAGGCATTGTCATCAATACGACGCACTTTATTGGTGCGCCATTGAACGCTGAGAGAATATTCTTTAAGATTCACCTATGAAAACCACCTTGATCCTTCTATCTCTGCTTATGCTGTTGAGCCCGACAGGCTGCAACCGCGTGGAGCCGCCGGTCAGACTGCATGGCAAAACCATGGGAACCACCTGGTCGCTGACGATCCCGAAGCTCCCGGCAGAGGTCCAGAGCAGACAACTGCAGCAGCAAATCGAGAGCTTGCTGGAAAACATCAACTCCCTGATGTCTACCTGGCGTGCAGATTCAGAGATCAGCCGCTTTAACACCTCTACCTCTACCGGGTGGATCGATGCCTCCCCGCAAACATTCTCTCTGATGCAGGCGGCAATAGATATTCACCGGCAGTCCGGCGGAGCTTTTGATCCCACAGTATCGCCCCTGGTCGAACTGTGGGGTTTTGGACACACCCTTCCCCGACAGGGGCTTCCTGATGATTCGCAGATCAGATCGACACTGCAACACATAGGCCTGGAGAAACTGCTGCTGGATGATTCAGCACAACGCATGCGAAAAACCATCCCGCAACTTCAGCTTGACCTCTCGGCCATTGCCAAAGGGTATGCGGTTGATGAAGTTGCGCGGCTTGTGTCAACGCAAGGAATACAGGACTACCTGGTCGAGATTGGCGGTGAGATACGCGCTGCCGGAAACAATTCTGAAGGAGAGAGCTGGAGAGTTGCGATCGAGTATCCCCACATCGAACAACTGCGCTCGGCAGCGCTCATATTGAGCGTGACCGATGCCGCCATTGCCACTTCCGGCGATTACCGCAATTTTGTCGAAATCAACGGCAAACATTACTCGCATATTATTGATCCGCTCAGCGGCAGACCGGTGACCCATAGCCCCGCCTCTGTAACAGTCATTGCGACAGATTGTCTCTCCGCAGATGCCTGGGCAACTGCCTTCAGCGTGATTGGCGCGAGCAAGGGTGTGGCACTTGCCAACTCACTGCAAATGGCAGTGATGTTCATCGAAAGAGATGGCGATGTGTTTACGCCAATAAGCAGTCATAAGATGATGAAATATTTACCAAATAACCTCTCACAGAGACACATCCCAGGATCGGAAAGAGAGTAAATTTGTAGAATTTTTCTTGATGTTATGCAGCAACTCTGGTATAAATTCGCCTCTTCGCGCACCTGGGCAGATTTTCAGACTCCTCCAGGTGCATTGAAACCGAATTCTTATTGAGGCTAGAACCATGTCAAAAGTTTGCCAGGTAACCGGTAAACGTCCTGTTTCCGGAAACAATGTTTCCCATGCGCACAACAAAACCAAAAGACGTTTTCTGCCAAATCTGCACAAGCATCGTTTCTGGGTGCCAAGCGAAAACCGCTGGATTCGTCTGCGCGTCTCCGCCAATGGTATGCGCATTATCGATAAAAACGGCATCGATGCGGTTCTGAGCGATATCCGCGCACGCGGCGACAAAGTTTAGGAGGTCTATCAAATGGCAAAATCAATTCGTGAAAAAATCCGACTGGTCTCCAGTGCTAAAACCGGTCACTTCTATACCACGACCAAAAACAAGCGCAACATGTCCGGAAAAATGGAGATCAAAAAATATGATCCCGTCGTCCGCAAGCATGTGATGTACAAAGAGGCCAAGATCAAGTAACCCTGATCTTTCCCGCTTGATAGAGAACCCGCCTCGCCCGGCGGGTTTTTTTTGCACAGTCATAGAGTGAATGTTTAACCACAGATGAACACGGATGCACACAGATATTTTTACATTGGCTCTGTTTGCGTTAACTGTTGGTCGGTAGAATCTTCACGACCACCTGTCTGACAACTTTTTCGCGGCCAGAAGACCGCTCCAACAGGAAGCGCTGACACAAAACACAGGAGCACTCAATCTGGCCACGATTGAAAAGAGACGCAAACCAGCCCGATGCTCATGCCAGCATTTAACGCAGGCAGCGCCTTAACATTTGATAATCTAATCTGTGTTTATCTGTGTGAATCTGTGGTTAAAACGCTTTAACTGGTCTCCAGCCCAACAAAATATCCCCTTCCCTCTTGACCTTTCTGTTTTAGCCCCTATTATTAGCACTCGAATTTGATGAGTGCTAACAGCGCTCTGTTTTAGAAATCCATCAGGAGATGTAAATCCATGAGCATTCGTCCTTTGCATGACCGTGTGGTAGTACGCCGCATGGAAGAAGAACGCACCAGCGCCGGCGGTATCGTACTGCCCGACAGCGCAACCGAGAAGCCCATCGAAGGTGAAGTCCTTGCCATCGGCCGCGGCTTCATTCTGGACAGCGGTGAAGTCCGCCCCCTCGACGTCAAGGTTGGCGACAAGGTGCTGTTTGGCAAATATGCCGGCACCGAAATCAAGGTTGACGGTGAAGAAGTCCTCGTAATGAAAGAAGATGACATCATGGGTGTCATCGAAGGTTAATTTGCTTTACTTGAATCATTCAGGAAATTATTGATTATGACTGCTAAAGAAGTCCATTTTGCTGATGACGCCCGCCATAAAATGCTGGCCGGCGTCAACATCCTCGCCAACGCGGTGAAGGTAACCCTCGGTCCCAAAGGCCGCAACGTTGTACTGGAAAAGAGCTTTGGCGCTCCCACCATCACCAAAGACGGCGTCTCTGTCGCCAAAGAGATCGAACTCTCTGACCGCTTCGAAAATATGGGCGCCCAGATGGTTAAAGAGGTCGCCTCGCAAACCTCCGACATTGCCGGTGACGGCACCACCACTGCGACCGTTCTGGCGCAGGCGATGGTTCGCGAAGGCCTCAAGGCTGTTGCAGCCGGCATGAATCCGATGGATCTCAAGCGCGGCATCGACCAGGCAACCACTGCTGCAATCGAAGAGCTGAAAAAAATCTCCAGACCTTGCCAGGATAACAAAGAGATCGCCCAGGTTGGCTCGATCTCCGCCAACACCGACCCCAGCATCGGCGACATTATCGCTGACGCCATGGAAAAAGTTGGCAAAGAGGGCGTCATCACCGTTGAAGAGGGTTCAACCCTGCAGAATGAACTGGATGTCGTCGAAGGCATGCAGTTTGACCGCGGCTACCTCTCCCCCTACTTCATCAACAACCAGGAAGCACAGAATGTCGACCTGGAAGAGCCTCTGGTGCTGTTGTTCGACAAGAAGATCTCCAACATCCGCGATATGCTGCCGGTGCTGGAAGCTGTCGCCAAGGCCAGCAAACCGCTGCTGATCATCGCCGAGGATGTCGAAGGCGAAGCCCTTGCAACCCTGGTGGTCAACACCATGCGCGGCATCGTCAAGGTTGCTGCTGTCAAGGCGCCTGGTTTTGGCGATCGCCGCAAGGCGATGCTGCAAGACATCGCCATTCTCACCGGCGGCACCGTCATCGCTGAAGAGGTTGGCCTGTCACTGGAGAAGGCGACCCTGAATGAGCTCGGTTCAGCCAAGCGCATTACCATCACCAAGGATGAAACCACCATCATCGATGGCGCCGGCAACGAAGATGAGATCAAGGCCCGCGTCGAGCAGATCCGCGCTCAAATCGAGGAGACCACCTCTGACTATGACCGTGAGAAGCTGCAGGAGCGCGTTGCCAAACTGGCCGGCGGCGTTGCCATCATCAAGGTTGGCGCAGCTACTGAAGTGGAGATGAAAGAGAAAAAAGCGCGCGTCGAAGATGCGCTGCATGCAACCCGTGCTGCTGTTGAAGAGGGTATCGTTGCAGGCGGCGGCGTTGCGCTGGTGCGTGCGCAGACTGCGATTGCAGATCTCAGCGGCGACAACCATGACCAGGACGTCGGCATCAAGCTGGCGCGCCGCGCCATGGAAGAGCCGCTGCGTCAAATCGTCGCCAATGCAGGCGGTGAACCATCTGTCGTGCTCAACGCCGTTGCCCACGGCGAAGGAAACTACGGTTTCAATGCCGCCAGTGACGAGTTCGGCGACATGATCGAGATGGGAATCCTCGATCCGACCAAGGTGACCCGCGCTGCGCTGCAAAATGCAGCTTCCATCTCCGGACTGATGATCACCACCGAAGCAATGGTTGCCGAGGAGGCTCAAGATGAAGCTCCTGCAGCCGGCGGCGGTATGGATCCGATGGGCGGTATGGGAGGCATGGGCGGCATGATGTAACAACGCCCTGTTTTTTAGCTCGAAAAGGCCCCGCTATGCGGGGCTTTTTTCGTTTGCAGAAGAGAGAGGATGCACGATAATCGTCCTGCAGAACAACCGCAATTTGAGTTGACAAATACCCCGCTGCGGTTCAGTCTCTCAATGGCGAAGTCCAGAAAATCCTGGGCAAACTGGACGATGACGGACTCACCCGGGAGGAGAAGGACTTTTTTATCACCGAAGCAAACAAACCACTGGACCTCGACGGTGTCATCGCTTCTGCGGGCAACAAACCGGAGATGGCGGCCCAGATCTATGCCGCCTCACTGCTTGCAATCGAG
>JAIVTC010000259.1:0-8032 GCA_048629055.1 Candidatus Bathyarchaeota archaeon | reverse complement strand
TCATACTCATAGGAGACCCAATCATCTAGATCATAAAAGGTGCAGTAATCCCCTTCTTCCATGGTAAATGCACCATAAAAATTTGTCTCACCTATAATGCCTGAATCGCACTCGTAATAAACAAATTCGACTCCTTCATAAAACGCATCTACTCCATCATCAAAATAGGTTTGCAAGTAATAGGTAATCTCCAGAGGAACATAACAGTCATTATGGCAACCACTGTCACTACTACAACCACTCAACGCCAAAACCGCTACTCCCGCGAGCGACAAACTCATTGTGTTTTTCATATCATTACTCCGCACTAAAACCCCAAAAAACTAAAGAAATCAGACCCGATCTAAAGCGTATTCACGGACAACCTCTGAGTCAGAACTTGTAATCCAAATACAATCGGTAGTCAAAAAAGTCATCCGTTACGCTTGCGAATTCATAGCCATGTGCGGCCTTATAGGCCGCGAAGTCATAATCGGTTCTGTAGTTGTTGTATGCGACTCGAAACAGAACACTCACTCCATCGATCTCGTTAAACAGGCCAAAACCCGTGGTTTTTTCAAAAGAGTAGCGAATATCAAAGGTTAATTCACTTCTGTCCTGTCTGGCGTCAGCCTGTGAAATGCTGTCAGGGAGATTATAATCCGCATAGCGCACGCGCATCAACACACCAGGAAGAATCCCCTTCAGACCGAAGTCATACTGCAGGCCGACACCGACCGACTTTGTTCCCGCCAGTTCCGAGTCCTGAACCTGGTACGAGTTGAACATTTGCGGTGATCCCCAGCGCACGAAGATGGTGCCGCCGTCATACGAATCCTCATTGTATGCAACCTGGTTATAAGCCGTAAAAAATGTCAGCCCCTCATAGTAGGCCTGGAATTTCAGGCCGTAAAACCAGCTATCCACATCTCCGGCGACATGACCGCCAACATCCTGCTGATTGGCGTATTGCGCTGCCACTGACAGATCCAAACCGTAATCCGGCAGTTTAAATTTGTACTGGCCGAAGAGATAGAGGGTGTTGACAAAATCATCGGCATAATAGTCCCATCCCTCGAGGGAGAGCCCATTTTTTGCATAGGTGGATGCAATCATCGGCATGGCCTTGTTTGCCCCCGAATAACTCCCGGAGGAGTCAAAATTACCAGGATCATAATCCCCGCGAAGCAGGTTTTTCCCTCCGCTGGTGATACAGTCGCCATTGGCGTCAACGGCTCCACAGCCTGTCTTGACGCGAGCCGCCCTCACCATATCTTCGAAGTCAAAAGCGTTTCTGTCTTTTAGCCGGGTAATATAACCAAGATTAAACTTGAAGCCATCCAGTGAACTGTTCTCATAAGTGACCCCCTCATGGGTAAAAGGACTCATACGCACATTGGAGAGAGAGACAAAACGATAATCCGGCATCTCGTGACGCCCAATGACGAGACGGTGTTCATCTGTTTGATACCTGAGATAGGCTTCACCCAGTGCGATATAGGCATCCTGCCCTCCATCCTCCTCGTACAATCCGCCCAGTCCTTTTCTGTCATCCGGATTATTTCCCACAGGATTCCCTGTATAAAGAGTTGCCCCAATCGAAGTGTGGAACCAGGGCGCTGTCTCATATCCCAGATAGCCGCCTATGGCGGAGTATTGTTGTTTTTTCTCCGTCCGGATATTTGTATCCGGTGTTGTACTGTCCTGGGTCAGATGCAGGTTGCTGTCACGATATTGCCCGCTGTAACGCAACAACCCCTTGACCTTGCCTTTGGTTAAGACGTCTTTGAAGCTGTTAACCTGCTGCGGCTCATCCATGGCTTCGTCTCCGGCGGCAACTGCAAACGCTGAAGCCGAAAAAAGAAATAGTGAGAGAACAGCACTCTTTATATTCATGGATTCCTCCAGCGCTTTATAAAAACAACAGCATCCAGACTATAACAAAAGTCAAATCAGCAGGCTGATATGAGTTGCCGGAAACCAGCAAAAGAGAGGGGAAGAAAAGCTCTGAATACACCAATGGGACAGGGTTGGGGGAGAAGCAATCTTGATTGCCGCGTCGATCCACTCCTCGCAATGACAAAGCTGTAGGGCGCCATAAGCGAAGCGCATTGCGCCCTACGTCTTAGCTTTGTCAGGTTAGGAACAACTATTATGAATCTACTGAAACAGAGTAACGATCTCCTGCTTGCCTGTTTCTTCAGCAATCTGCCGGGCGGTTTGCTCTTCACCATTTTTCACTGTTTTATCAGCGCCGCTAGCCAGCAGGTAGGAGGTAATTTCAGCATTGCCCGTCTTTACAGCCGCCATTAGTGGTGTCGAGCCGTCCTGATCCTGTAGATTGATGTTTGCATGGTGCTCGACAAGATATTTAACGACATCAAGGTTGCCGCTTTCAACAGCATAGTGAAGTGCAGCGGCGCCAAAATTATCCTGGAAATTGACGTTTTTTACCCTGCTCAGCATGATTCCTATGATCTCATCCTGTTGTTTGTTGATGGCCACCATCAGTGGCGTCAGGCCCGCATTATTGGGGACGCACGGTGCAACATGATTGCTATAGTGAAACAGGGTTTTCACGACATCCGGGTGACCCGCGGTAATCGCATGCATCAGGGCCGAATTGCCCTTCCGGTCAGAAGAGCGAACGTCTGCGCCAAATTCCAGCAGTTGGGCGACGATGATGTCGTCCCCCCTTTTTGCAGCAATCATCAGTGAATCATATCCCGTGCGGGTGCGGTCATGTACGTTGGCGCCAAGTTCGATCAGTAGAGCTGTGATCTGTGCATGACCATTTTCAGCGGCAAAGGTAAGCGCCGTTGCCCCTGTTTTGGTTCTGGCATTGACTTCTGCGCCATAGGAGAGCAGCACGGAGACAATATTCGTGTTGCCCGACTCTGCGGCATACATCAGTGGTCTTTTTCCAAACTTGCCCGGCGCATCGATATTGGCGCCTTTGCCAATCAATTCACTAAGCTGGTCGACAGTTCCTCCTGATGCGACATCACGAAGCTGTTGATCCAGCGAGCTGTCCGCCCACACTGACGAGCTGATCAGTAGAGACAAAATGAGCGCTGTAAACAGCTTTGTATAATCCGGCATGTTGAACCTCTTTGAGATATTACTATGAGTCATTTTCTTGTATCGGGAGCCTCTTGTAAAACCCTAAAATACGTCATTCCGGCGAAGGCCGGAATCCAGTAAATCAACCACGTGCAAATCAAGATCTATGGATTCCGGCTAAAAGCATGCCGGAATGACGGAGTTTCACAAGAGGCTCCCGGTTCGTCTGTTTCTTATTGTTGAGCTTTTGGCGCTGTCACAAAGCCAGACCTGAAATCGGGGTTTTTCTGTTCTAAATGCTCGGCAAGCATCCCTTTATCCGGCCGCAGGCGGGAGACATAATCGGCAATGACTTCAAGATCGTCCTGACTGAATTTCTTGAATTGCTTGACCATCTCTTTGTCCGCATTTCTTCGTTTGCCCATTTTTACCCACTCCATTTGCCGCAGCACGTACTGAAAATGCTGTCCATGAATGCGCGGGTAAAAATCTTTTGCGACACCCTCGCCGTTTTCACCGTGACACTCTTTGCACTCTTCATTGTAGAGTTTTTTGCCCTCTTCAAGCCGCAAACCGGAGCCAACACTGTTACCGGGAACCATCGGCATCTGTTCAATATAGGCCGACAGATCAGCCAATGCCTGCGGGCCCAGAAAAAACAGGGGGTCTGTAAAAGGTATCATGGTGGGGTTGTCTCTATTCCCCTTCTGGATATCGGCCAGCTGTTTGAGTATCACACTTTGATGTTGTCCGGCAATTTGCGGGAAGCGGCCGTTAGGAGAGCCCCACCCCTCCGGCGTGTGACAGATCGCACAGTTAAAGTAGAGCATCCTGCCCTTTTGCAGATCAGGCTCTGCCTGGAGTGCGATTTCAACGACCTCGTCAACTTTTTTTGGTTCGGCAGAGACGGTTGCTGAAGCAAGCAAAGCCAGACCCATACCAATCGCCATTAACAAATGGAGCCGGGCGGCTGGATTACCGGTGGTCTGGAACAATGAATATGTCATATGAAATCGGTATTTGAACAACTTGTTTTTTTAAACGGCTGTCCCTGCCTGTCACTACCCATGAATTTGGCATGGTTATAAAGAGAATAAACCCTCTTCCCCTGAAAGTCCACCGCTGCCGAAGCGTTGTCCCTTTTTGACCTCACTACTCATCGCGGTGAAGTCTATCGCTCAATCCGCTGATGCGCCTGACACGATTCTCCACAGCCTTGCGCAAGATTTTCTCGCTTCCCCACACATCCGCCTGGTGCTTTGCACGGGTGATTGCGGTGTAGAGGAGTTCACGCGAGACCACCCCGACCTCTTCAAACGGCAGCATCACCAGCACCCGCTCAAACTCGGAACCCTGCGATTTATGCACCGTCATGGCATAGGCTGTCTCATGCGGCGGCAGGCGGCTGGGCAGCACCCGCTTCATGGAGTCGTCCGGCAGCACGAACCAGGCGGCCAGCCTGTTATCTGCATCCGGGTCCGGCCACAGGATGCCAACATCGCCATTGAACAGCCCGACGCTGTAGTCATTGCGCGTTACCATCACCAGCCGCCCGCGATAGTGCTGTGCATCACCACGGATCAAACCTCGATTACGCAGCAGCTGTTCAATGGTTCGATTGACCTGCTCAACTCCGGCAGGCCCTTTCCTTACGGCGCAGAGGATGCGAAAGGCATTAAATTTGCGCAGAGCCTCCAGGTGGCCCTCTGCCTTGAAACACTCCGCATAAGCATTCAGCACCCTGCTCTTCAGTTCAGCGGCGACATTCTCCTCGCGTGGAGTGAAGAGCGAAATATCCTCCAGCCCCTGCTGAAAAAGCTTCACGACTGATTCACTGTCACCGCGGTTGACGGCTGCGGCAAGCTGGCCAATCCCCTCCTCTCCCGAGAAGCGGTAACTCTTGTGCAGCAGCGCGATGCTCTCTGCAAAGGCGTTGCGTGGCTGCCCCCTGTCAATGTGCTCCCCGCTGATGCGCTGCAGTTGCGCATGAAATTCCGGGGTGTAGTGGGCCTCGGAATCCTTGCCGCAGATATCGGCAAAAATACTGCCCGCCTCCACCGATGCAAGCTGATCCTTGTCGCCCAGCAGGATCAATCTGGCGTGCTCGGGAAGTGCTGCCAGCAGGCGCGCCATCAGTGGCAGATCGATCATCGATGCTTCATCCACCACCAGCAGATCGACATGCAGCCGATGTTCCTTGTTGAAGCGGGGCTGCTCCTGACCGGGACGCATGCCCAGCAGGCGATGGATGGTCGATGCCTGCTCCGGAATCTGTGACTTGATGTCGTCGCTGCATGCGATATTCGGCTTGGCGTTGCGAATCGATTCACTCAAACGCGCTGCGGCCTTGCCTGTGGGAGCTGCCAGGGCGATGCGCAATCCTGAATCTTGTGACTGCTCCAGCAGCAGCACCAGAATCGTGGTAACCGTGTAGGTCTTGCCTGTACCCGGACCGCCGGAAATCACACTGAAGCGGCGCAGCACAGCCACGGCTGCTGCAACTCTCTGCCAGTCAGTTTCTCCGTGATCACCAGCAAACATTCGCAGCAGCCCCTGACTCAAGAGGTCACTGTCGACTTCATCAGGCAGCAGCGGAAGAGCGCGCGCCAACAGTGCATCTGCAACCTCTTTTTCAAACCACCAGTAGCGCCCCAGGTAGAGATGATCATGCGCATCGAGGATCAATGGCGCCGTCTCGCCGGGCAAGCCCACCACCCGGCTGCTGCGAAGGGTCTCCCTGAGTTCGTCCAGTGACGGGATGTCGAGCTGATACTCTGTGGAGAGTTTCAAATCCTTTAACTGCGTTCCAGCCGCGGCCGCGAGATCGAGACAGACATCGCCGTCGCCGATGGCGCGGCTGGCCAGCGCAGCAGGCAGCATCAGAGGCTCGTTCCTGCTTCCATCGAGCCTGAACATCTCCCTGGCAAAGTAGAGATCGAGGTTGCGCAGCAATCCTGATTCAACTGCTTTTTTCAAATCGTCAAACATGCGATGTCTCCCCGGCGAAAAGCCGATCGAGGCTATCGATAAGCGCACTCCCTGGCCTGTCATAGTAGACACCTCTGTCAGCGCCATGCTCTTTGTCCATGCCTCTGAGAAACAGGTAGTAGACACCGCCAAAGTGCGTCTCGTAATCATAGTCCGGCAGACGCTGCTGCAGATAGCGGTGCAGCGCCAGCGTGTAAATCAGGTACTGCAGATCATAACGATGCTCGCCAATCGCCTCCTGCAGTGCAGGATACTGATAGTCGTCGATGCTGTTTCCCAGATGGTTGCTCTTGTAATCGAGCACAAAGAAGCGCCCGTCATGCTCAAAGATCAGATCGATAAAACCCTTCATCATGCCATTGACGGGATTGAAATTAAGCCGTGGCCGATCAGAACGAAAACCGGCGAGTCGTTTCATGATGCCATTGAGGCCATCAGCGGTTAATCCCGCCAGCGGATAATGAAACTCCATCTCGACAAACCGCTTCTCTCTGCCGAGCATCCTCAGCCGCAGTGAAGCATCGCTGTCGAGAGGTGTATCCAGTATCGACTGCATCCACTCACACACCACCGGGAGCCAGGTCTCATCAAAACCAAAGTGCTCGAGTTTGCGCGCCACCATGGCCTCAAGTTCTTCGGCAACGACCCGGGTGAAATCGAGATCCTCGAGGATACTGTGCAGGCATTCCCCGGCGCGGGCGCCACGGGGAAAGGTAAACCGCGAAGGCTCGACCGGCTGTGGCTGCACTTCACTCTCCGGCATATCCAACATGTCGAAATCCGGCAGATCGATACGGTACTCATGTTTCATGCTGCCGGTGAGGCCGCTGAAGCTGGTCATTTGCCAGCTCTGCTCGACCTTGCCTGAGAATTGCAGCGCCTGCGGCTGCTCTGACAGATCATCAACTTCACGAAATTTGACACTATTTTCCGGCAGTTCGGTGACCAGTAGTTCTATTCCACTGTTGCTGCTCTCTTCAGCTCCACGCGTTTCATTCAACGACAATAGAGCTGACTTGATCTCCTCACTGTCCAGCTGTGCCATGATGCACTCTGGCGATCCATCTGCGGACGTTGACTGGTGCAGCAGCCATGCCATGGCCGAATCTGCAGCGCCATTAAACTGTCCCCAGGAGAAGTAGCAGCGCTGCTGTGCGCGGGTCAGCGCCACATAGAGCAGGCGCAGATCCTCGGCGAGGCGTTCACGCTCCGCCAGCTGAATATTTTCCTCGCGCTGTTCGGAACCCAGGTCTGCATGCAGCTGATGATCGTGCGCATCGTGGAACTTGATAATCCCCTTGTCTTTGGTTTTCCTTGACGACCAGATGAAGGGCAGGAACACCAGCGGATACTCCATCCCCTTGCTCTTGTGGATGGTAACGATCTGCACCAGGTTTTCATCACTCTCCAGGCGCAGTTGCTGCTCATCACTGCAGTTGCCCTCTCCTGCAAATTCGCGTTCATCAGCCAGCCAGCGCAGCAAATTCTCGATACCGGGAAGCGATCGCGAGGCAACCTGGGCCAGCTCAGCCAGCTGCAGCAGGTTTGTCATGCGGCGATCACCTTCCGGCAGGGCCAGTAATACGCCGACAATCCCCTCACTGCGCATCAACTGGTAGAGCATCTGCATGAAACCATGCTCGCGCCAGATCGTATGGTATCCATGAAAAGCCGTCGCTTTCGCCTCCCAGCCGCCCTCGTCTTCACCCAGCGCATGGATGCGTTTTGCACTCCACCCCAGCAGTCGCGTCGCCAGAGCGGTACGCAGCAGCACGGCATTTCCCGGCTCGGCAACGGCGCGCAGCAGATGAGAGAGATCACGCGCCTCCTCGGTATCGAAGACGCTGTCGCGACTGATGGTGATGCTGTTGACCTCGACCCGGGCTAGCGCCTGGCGAATATCATCCGCCTCGAAGCGGTTTCTCACCAATATCGCAATATCTCGCGCACGCAGTGGAATCTCGCCAAGCAGTGCGCGCTTCTCCCCGCCAAGATTCAGCAG
>JAIVTC010000258.1:0-3802 GCA_048629055.1 Candidatus Bathyarchaeota archaeon | reverse complement strand
AGAATTAACGAGAGCTGTTCCACCTATATCCTGCCCGGCTTCATCGATGCCCACATCCATATAGAGAGTTCCATGCTCCCTCCGAGCGAGTTTGCCCGTCTGGCGGTGCGCCACGGCACGGTTGCGACCGTTTCGGATCCGCATGAAATCGCCAATGTTCTGGGTATAAAAGGTGTTGAGTTCATGCTGGAAAATGCCGGGCAGGTCAATTTCAAGTTTTACTTCGGCGCGTCGCCCTGTGTGCCGGCAACACCATTTGAGACCAGTGGTGCAACTCTGGGCGTCGGGGAAGTCACGGCATTGCTGCAGAAGCCGCAGATCAAATATCTCAGCGAAGTGATGAATTATCCGGGCGTCATCAATGAAGATGAGGAGATGCTCTTAAAAATAAAAGCGGCGCAGCAGTTGGGGAAACCGGTAGATGGTCATGCGCCCGGGCTTCGCGGCGATGACCTGAAACGCTATATCAAGGCGGGCATAACGACCGACCACGAAGCCTTCAGCTATGACGAAGGTCTGGAAAAGATTCACCAAGGCATGAAAATCCTGATCCGTGAAGGCTCGGCTGCGAAGAACTTCAACGCCCTCGAACCGCTGATCGATGAGCATTACGAGATGCTGATGTTTTGCAGCGATGACCGCCATCCCGATGATCTCTATCACGAACACATCAACCGGCATGTCAAGCGCGCCCTGGAAAAAGGTCACGATCTTTTCAAGGTTCTGCAAATCGCCTGCGTCAATCCCGTCAGGCATTACAACCTGGACGTTGGGCAGTTAAGAGCAGGGGAGAGCGCCGATTTCATCGAGGTGGATAATCTGCATGATTTTACAATTTTGAGAACAGTGATCAATGGCGAAGTGGTTGCCGAAAACGGCAAATCAAAAATCGAACATGCTCCGGTTTCAGCGGTCAACAACTTCCATGCTGGCGAAAGAGAGGCAAAAGATTTCACATTGCCTGCATGTGAAACGATTGAAGTGATCCAGGTCGTTGATCATGAGCTTCTCACCCATGAAAAACTGGTAACCCCTGGCGATGCGCCATCAGGAAGGGTAGGGGATTCTGAACATGACATCCTGAAAATCAGCGTCGTCAACCGTTATGAAAACTCTCCACCCGCAGTCGCTTACGTCAGTGGCTTCGGCTTGAAGCAGGGCGCCATCGCATCGAGTGTCGCACATGATTCGCACAACATCGTTGCTGTTGGATGCAGTGATGAGGCTGTTGCCAGGGCTGTGAACCTGATCATCAGACAGCAAGGCGGAATATGCGCAGTCAGCGGGACGCAAGAGTGGATGCTGCCCCTGGAAATTGCAGGGATCATGAGTACAGAAGATGGTTTCAGCGTCGCACGGCAATATGAAAAAATCGACCGCATGGTTAAGGAGAGGTTGGGGTCGACGCTGAGCGCACCCTTCATGACACTCTCGTTCATGGCGCTGCTGGTGATTCCGGAACTTAAACTCAGCGACAAGGGGCTGTTTGACGGACGGACCTTCCAGTTCATCGATGTGTGCAGGGAGCCGACGAGACCATAGGATGTGCTGAGTGAAACGAAGCGCATCAATTGGTGCGGATATTGATGCGCCTCGTGCCTCGGCACATCCTATACAGAATCGAGCACATGGGGGTATTGAGAAGTTATTTTTGGACAGCTCCTCAGCACATCCTATACAGGCTTGAGCAATGCCCGGGCCTGTGGAGTTCCCTTAATACTCTGAAATATACTGCGCTCCATGGCGACGGTTGTCCGCCAGGGCGTGCAGATTCCCCCGGGCATCGCTGCCGGCAATATTCAGAGCGCCAAAATACATATCCTGTTCTGGAAAAGGGCGAAGTTTGAAGTGGTCTTCCAATAAGCTCACATCGATGCCCGGCTCGTACTGGACCACAAACCTATTGTTGATGTTTTCGACATGAAGCCTCGGGGCGTGAACTGTCTGCTCAAAGCTCATTTGTTGATAGGCAAATCGCAACCACCCCTGAAAGATTGTGGTGGTGATGCGGCTGGCTCCGGGAGAACCCATCGCCAAAGTGGTGCCGTCTTCATGCCAGGCGACGATGGGAGACATGTTTGAAACCAGTCGGCCTCCTGGTGGAATGCTGAGGTATCCACCGGGGTTGAGCTCTGGTTCACCAAGGCTGTTGTTGCAGGGGATTCCTGTACCAGGAATGGATATTCCCGAGCCGTAGCCATTGCTCATGGTGATGGACACTACGGCTCCATCACTGGTGGCCACGCTCATGTGCAACGTGTGAGGGGAGCAGGTTTTATGCAGATACTTCTTCAGCCACTCTCTTTCCAGGATGTGATCTGCACGAGCGGGTCCCCACTTGGCGTTGGCTTCCTCATGGCGCAGAGAAAACATGGCTCTTTGGCAGCGGGCAATGGCCAAAATCTTTTCGCTGTCGCTCATATCCCCGGACCACTGTGAATCAAACATCCGGATCATTGAGCCCACCATGGCTCCGCCAATGGCAGGAGGTGGATTGATCGCCATCTGGTAGCCGCGGGAGCGAAGAGTGATGGGTTTTCTGACCCGAGCTTCATAACGTGACAGCTCATCAAAAGTCACGTAGCCATGGTTGGCTGTAATCTCCTCTGCCATGGCGCGGCCGAGGTCGCCCTTGTAGAGGGCGTCGGCTCCCTCTTTTGCAATGAGTTCCAGTGAGGTGTCCAGGTGCGGGGCCTTGTACAACTCTCCCTGTTGCAGAGGGTTTTTACCATCGGGAAAAAAACTTTCACGACTCTCTTTATGTGAGAAAAACACGGATTTTCCAGCAATAGCCAGCCATTTCACAAGAGTCTCATTGGCTGTTGTTCCCGTGCGCGCCAACTCCACAGCGGGTGTGACAACCTCTTTCCAGGGCAAAGATCCATGACGCTTCCAGGCCAGCTCAAGAGCGCGAAGCATTCCCGGTACGGCAACCGAGGCATGACCAACATTGACGCTGATACCATCGCCATAGGCGAGATGAACCTCATGCCAGGCTCTCTCCCTATTGTGCAGCTCCTCTTCAGGAATATAGGGCATACCATCGGCGCCATCGATCAACTCCGGCTGTTGCCCGGGGATTTTTATGCAGATGAATGCCGATCCTCCCAGTGAGCACATCAATGCTTCCGAGACCGTGGCGGCCAGGGCGCTGCCCACTGCAATGTCGATGGCATTTCCGCCCATCCCGGCAATTTGTGCGCCGGCGTTGACGGTGTGGGGTGATTCAGAGGCAATTGCGGCCGATGTTTTTGTTCTCATACTCTCTGTTCGTTATCGAGGAGGCTGTCCGTGAATAAAAAACCTGCGGCCAATCAACTTTTGTCATATTGCCTGAGCCGCTTGCGGTCAATCTTCCCCGTTGCGCCCTTGGGCAATGCATCGATAAAGGTGATGCTTTCCGGGAGTTTGTAATCGGCGAGGTGTTCTCCGGCAAACTCCAGCAGCTCTTTTTCGGTGACGGATTCGGCACCGGGCTTCAGGGCGATAAAAGCGTGCACCATCTCGCCTTCGAACCTGTCCGGTTCGCCGATGACGCCGACTTCAAAGACGGCCGGGTGGTGATAGAAGACCTCTTCGACCTCCTGGGGCGAGATGTTGGAGCCGTTGTGGATGATCAGCTGTTTTTTGCGTCCCCTGAACCACAGGTAGCCGTCAGCGTCGAAACTGCCGAGGTCGCCGGTCAGAAACCAGCCGTTGCGATAGCTTTCCGCTGTAATTTGCGTGTTGTTCAGATAGCTTCGCATGATGATCTCTCCCCTGACTGCAATCTCCCCGGTTTCGCCAGCCGGAAGAGAGTTGC
>JAIVTC010000257.1:0-4454 GCA_048629055.1 Candidatus Bathyarchaeota archaeon | reverse complement strand
ATGCCTGATGAAAACGGCTATTTTGGCGAATATGGGGGGCAGATCATCCCGCCGCAACTGATAGAGATCATGAATGAGATCAATGATGCCTATGAGGAAATCCGCCAGACGAGCGCATTTCAGGATGAGTTGGCCGATTTGTATAAGCACTATGTGGGGCGGCCCAGTCCGATCTATTACGCCAAAAAATTGAGCGATCAGATTGGCGGTGCGCGCATCTTCTTCAAACGTGAAGACCTCAACCACACCGGCGCGCACAAGATCAACCACTGTCTTGGCGAGGCGCTGCTGGCGAAGCACATGGGGAAAACCAAGGTGCTGGCGGAGACCGGCGCCGGGCAGCATGGTGTGGCGCTGGCTACAGCCTGTGCGCTGATGGATATCGAGTGTGAAATTCACATGGGTGAAATCGATATCGAGAAGGAGCATCCGAATGTCACCAAGATGAAAATTCTCGGCTGCAAACTGGTTCCTGTGACGCGCGGCACCAAAACCCTGAAAGACGCCGTTGACAGTGCTTTTGAAGAGTATCTGAAGGACCCCGTCAACTACTTTTATGCGATCGGCTCGGTTGTCGGGCCGCACCCTTTCCCCAGGATGGTGCGTGATTTCCAGAGCATCGTCGGTAAAGAGGCGCGCGCCCAGTTTCTCGAAGAGCAGGGGAAGCTGCCTGATATTGTCATGGCCTGCGTCGGCGGCGGCTCCAATGCGATCGGGCTCTTCACCGAATTTTTGCAGGATGAGTCAGTCGAGATGATTGGTGTCGAACCGGCCGGCAAAGGCCTGGATACTCCATATAATGCGGCGACACTGACACTGGGAAGCAAGGGCTCCCTGCATGGTTTCAAGTGCTACAACCTGCAGGATGATAATGGCGAGCCGCTGCCGGTCTACTCGATTGCATCGGGCCTCGATTATCCGGGGGTCGGTCCGCAGCACTGTTACCTGAAAGATCTGGGCCGCGTCCGCTATGAGTCCGTCGATGACAAGGCCTGTCTCGACGCCTTCATGACCCTGTCACGTACCGAAGGGATTATTCCGGCGCTCGAGAGCGCCCATGCCGTCGCCTACGCAATGGATATCGCTAAGGATATGTCTCCCGAGCAAACCATCCTCATCAACCTCTCGGGCCGTGGCGACAAGGATGCGGATTTTGTTGCAGAGCGTCTCTCTTTGTAAAGAAAGTTGGCAGTTGGCAGTCGTCAGTTTGCAGCAAAAGAAAAAATCAATAAACATTTTTCACCACAGATTCACACAGATGAACACAGATTAATAATTGTAAAAATATCTGTGTGCATCTGTGTTTATCTGTGGTTGATTCTCTTTTTTCGCGCCTTTCGTGGTTGAAAAATGATTTCGCGCCTGCTCTCCGCTCTGATCACCCTGTTTGGCGTTGTCACCCTGGTCTTCTTCCTGATTCACCTCATTCCCGGCGACCCGGTTGAATACATCCTGGGGGATTCAGCAAGACCTGCCGACCGCAATGCACTGCGCCAGCAACTGGGACTCGATCAGCCGTTGCTGCAGCAATACAGCAGCTATCTAACCAATTTGCTGTCACTGGATCTTGGCAGATCTCTGCATAGCAACCAGTCTGTCACTGCACAGCTGGCGGAGCGCTTTCCGGCAACCCTGGAGCTGGCCCTGGCCGCCTTTGTTATTGCGGTATTGATCGCTGTTCCGCTTGGTGTCATGGCCGCCAGGAGACGGGGGACGGCCTGGGATAGCAGCGCCATGACCATGTCGCTGCTGGGTGTATCGATACCCAACTTCTGGCTTGGGCCAATGCTGATCCTGCTGTTTTCACTGTGGCTTGGATGGACGCCGGTGAGCGGCAGGGAGCAGCCGGGATCGCTGATCCTGCCGGCAATCACGCTCGGTGCCTCGTTGTCAGCGGTGCTGGCGCGAATGGTGCGCAGTACGCTGCTGGAGGTGCTCAATGAAGACTACATCCGCACCGCCAGGGCGAAAGGTCTCAAGGAGAGCAGCGTCATCTGGAGACATGCATTGATGAATACGATGCTGCCTGTCGTGACCCTGCTGGGATTGCAACTGGGCGCTTTGCTGGCAGGCGCAGTTATCACCGAGACAGTATTCTCCTGGCCTGGCATCGGCTCACTGCTGATCGAATCGATTCAGAAACGTGACTACCCGCTGGTGCAGGGGTGTGTGCTGCTGGTTGCAGTGAGTTACCTGTTGATCAATACAGCTACGGATCTTCTCTATCAACTGCTGGATCCAAGGATCAGGTCGCGATGAAACAGCGTCTTGCTTTTGTCATTTTGCTGGTATGGGTAGCAGCAGCCCTGTTTGAGCCGTTGCTACCGATCTCTCCAAACGAAATTCATCTGCCTGCTATTCTCGCTGCGCCCTCAGCTGACTTCTGGCTGGGAAATGATGCATTGGGACGTTCTGTCGCCGAGCGGCTGATTGCCGGGGCGCGCATCGCTTTTGTGGTGGCTTTTTCGACCGTGTTTGTCTCGGCATTGGCGGGAACGGTGATCGGGGCCGTCAGTGGTTATGTCGGCGGTGCGCTTGATCACCTCGTCTCAAGAGTGATTGACATCATGCTGGCTTTTCCGGGGATTCTACTGGCGATTGCACTGGCTGCCATTCTCGGTCCGGGCATCGAAAATCTCATCATCGCTATCTCCAGTGTCGGCTGGGTGGGTTTTGCCAGGCTGGCACGTTCACAGGCGATGACTCTGCGCACACGTGAACACATCACGGCGGCAATTGCACTCGGCAGTGGGCAGGGAAGAATCGTCTTCCGCCACCTGCTGCCCCTGATGATGGCGCCGCTGCTGGTCGAAGCCAGCTTTGGTCTCGCTGCAGTGATCGTTGCTGAAGCGGGGCTCTCATTTCTCGGGCTCGGCGTGCAGCCGCCGCAGGCGTCCTGGGGCAGCATGATCCGCGAAGGCGCGGGGTTTCTGCTGGTTGCCCCGCATCTCGCCATTTTTCCCGGTATCGCCATCATGCTGGTAGTGCTTTCAGCAAATCTGCTGGGCGACTGGATGAGGGACAGGTTGGATGTGCGCCAGAAAATATAGAGAGTGTGAAGGAACCGGAGCCATGATTTGCCATCTGACAGAATCGGAGTCAAGATATTTCCCATTACATTTTATCAGGAAATACTCGCATCAAACTCCATCTGCTGGTAACCTCACAATCAATTGGTTTTTTCAGCTGAGGAGATGCATCGTGGGGCATAAAAAGAATAAGAGTGCGAAAAACAATAAGGCCGAGGTTCATGAGGAGAGTGAAAGCAAGGGGAAAAAGGTTAACAAGATTTCGACAGATGCTTATGAAAAGGAGCTGTTTCGGCTCCAGGTAGAGCTGGTCAAACTGCAGGAGTGGGTCAAGTACAAGGGCCTCAAGGTCGTTGTGGTTTTCGAGGGGCGTGATGCGGCCGGCAAGGGTGGTGTGATCAAACGTATCGCGCAGTATCTGAATCCGCGTATTTGCCGGATTGCGGCCTTGCCGGCACCCACTGAGAGAGAGACCACGCAGTGGTATTTTCAGCGCTATGCGCCGCATCTCCCCTCTGCCGGTGAGATCGTGCTGTTTGATCGCAGCTGGTACAACCGCGCCGGCGTCGAACGTGTCATGGGATTTTGTACAGAGGAGGAGTATCGTGAATTCCTGCGCTCCTGCCCTGAATTTGAACGCATGCTGGTGCGCTCCGGCATTATTCTGATCAAGTACTGGTTCTCGGTCTCTGACGAGGAGCAGGAGAAGCGTTTTCAGAGCCGCCTCAGGGAGCCTCTCAAGCGCTGGAAACTCAGCCCGATGGACCTGGAGTCACGCTCACGCTGGCTTGAATACTCGAAGGCCAAGGATCAGATGTTTGCACATACGGATATCAAGCAGGCGCCCTGGTACGTGGTCAACTCTGATAACAAGAAGCATGCGCGCCTTAACTGTATCCATCATCTGCTGAGTCAGATTCCCTATGAGGATCTGACGCCCGAGCCGATCAAGCTGCCGAAAAGAAAAGAGGGCATCGGTTATGTCCGCCCGCCGATGACGGACCAGACTTTTGTTCCAGACATCTATCCCTGAATGCGGCATTGTGAAGCGCAATGAACCACGGAACAGACGGAAAAAAAATTAGCCACAGATGCACACGGATATTATGATTTCTGTTTATCTGTGTGCATCTGTGGAAAAAACAGCTGTAGGGCGCGCGACAGCGCATCTACCATGGTTTTGGTGCAATGGCAGGTAACCTAATACCTAAAACCTTTAACCTCCCCAGCGCTTGAAGCGTTTTTTACAGTAAGCCAGCAGTTCAGCGTAATTTCTGAAATAGAGCTGGAAGTGTTTGTGGGCGGGTTCGTCGAATTCGCACCAGTCATTGTCGTAATCCCGGCAAATCTGCGGGCGGTTTGCGTAGATACTGCAGATGCCGCCAGCCTGCAGATGTTCACAGCGGCCATGAAACATCAAATACC
>JAIVTC010000256.1:0-6691 GCA_048629055.1 Candidatus Bathyarchaeota archaeon | reverse complement strand
GCAAAGATTATGGTTTTATATATCAATCCCAAGCACTCTTGTATACTTGTTTTATAGTATGAATGATTGAGTGTAATGACAAAAACAGATCAACCCAGACAGCCGGATGAGGAGGATATCGATCTGGTGCGCCGCGTCCAGCGGGGCGATAAGCGTGCATTTGATCTGCTGGTGTTGAAGTATCAGCAGAAAGTTGCGGGTGTGGTGTCACGCTATCTGCGTGATCAGGCGGATATTCAGGATGTGGTGCAGGAGGCCTTTATCAAGGCGTATCGGGCAATGCCAAAATTTCGTGGCGACAGTGCTTTCTATACCTGGCTGTATCGCATTGCCATCAATACCGCGAAAAACTTTCTGGTTTCAAAGTCGCGTCGTCCGCCGGGGAGTGATGTCGATGCAGCAGTTGCCGAGCAACTGGATGTTGGCGAACGTCTGCGAAGCCGTGCAACCCCTGAAGAGCTGTTGATGATGGAAGAGGTCAAGACTGCGGTATGGGATGCGATCAATGCCCTGCCTGATGAGTTGCGCACGGCGATTACGCTGCGTGAGATTGACGGCATGTCCTACGAGGAGATTGCGCAAGCGATGGATTGCCCGGTCGGGACTGTGAGATCCCGTATTTTTCGCGCCCGTGAGACCATTGACGGCGTTATTCAACCACTGTTGCATTGAATGCAAAAACCCCGTCATTGCGAGGGAGCCTAAGCGACTGTGGCAATCTCGCTGGTAAAGGAGATTGCTTCATTTCATTCGCAATGACGGCATTCACACGGGCTTTTTGGGGAGTTACGCTGTATTGAATACCAGGGAAAATTGTTGCAAATTTGCGACAGTTGAATTTTTTTTGTGATTTATGAAACTTTTTTGGGATTTGCTAGTCAATATAGACATAATGCCACCATAATCATGACTGACAATAATGAATATCACGCATAACAATAATCAGATTTCCGCCCTTGTAGACGGTGAGCTTGACTATGCTGAAGGCTCTCGTGCGGTTGAGCAACTGCTTCGCGATGATCACAGCCACATCAGTTTGCAGCGTTATCAACTGATTGGCGCCTGTATGCGTGGCGAGGCGATACAGATCAATTCCGCCGCGTTATTTGATCAAATTCATCAGCAACTGGAGCAGGAGCCGACGGTTATTGCCCCGGCGGCCGCAGCTGCCCTTGCGCCCAAAGCGCCCCGGCAGAAGTCTCAAGTTATCAGGTATGCGGTGGCAGCCAGTGTTGCTGCATTGATGGTTCTCAGCGTTTTTCGCATCCAGGCTCCCCAGCCGGAAGGGGTGCAGGTTGCCAATCAGCCGTCTGACAACTCCCGTTTGACGATTCATCAGCAGATGGTTGCAGATCAGGCCGCGACGGAAGCGGAGATTGACCGCTATCTGGCAGGGCATCAGAATTATAGTAGTGGTACCATCAACCCTGAATTTGCCGCCACCATGGTCAGTTATTAAATCCACCCACATGCCGCTGTCACGTTTTCTCCAAAGCCTGCTGTTAAGCACGGCTCTGCTGTTGCCACTCTCCTCATTTGCTGAATCCTCTGATCCGCTGACTCTGCTGAAACGCATGCAGCTAAATGTACGCGCACTCACTTATGAGGGCGATTTTGTCTATCAATTCGGTGATGTGTTGAATGCGATGCATATTGCGCATAGCTGGCAGAATGGGTATGAGCGCGAGCAGTTGACGACCCTGACCGGGGTTGAACGTGAAATCGTCCGTCAGAATCCCGGCCAAACAGATTCCAGTGGGACTCGCGTTTCAAGACGCCTTCTGAAAGCGCCTACGCTGATGACCTTTTCCCCGCAAAATCTTGATGGAATCTACAACTTCAAGGTGTTGGGAGATGACCGCGTTGCAGCACGCGAGACAACGGTGATAGCAGTGCTGCCTGAGGATGATTTTCGTTATGGTCATCGTCTCTATCTTGATAAAGAGACGGCGTTGCCGCTGCGGCGCGAAGTACTCAATAAACAAGGCAAACCGGTTTCACAGCAGATGTTTACATCAATTAGCATCTCTGCAGATGCAACAACTGATGCGCCTGTGGTTGATGACTCCGGCAGCGAGGCAAAATACCAGGGGCCATGGCGTTTCACCGATCTGCCGAAAGGTTTTGTCATGAAGGTTTACACCCAGGGCAGGACCAATAATGGACATGCATCGGAGCATTTCGTCTTTTCAGACGGTATTGTGCGTATCTCTCTCTTTATCGAGGATAAATCGACGGCAAAACTGGGGCGTCGTTCATCTGCGGGGCCGGTCGGGATTCTGGGGTCTGAAGTGGATGGTCATCGCGTTACCATTGTTGGTGAAGCGCCGGTAGAGACGTTGAAGCGTTTTCTCAAGAGTGCGCATCTGCAGCAAGAGGGAGAGTAATGATCGAGGAGAGTGCAGTTGTCATTGAAATAGACAATAAAACAGACAATAAAACAGACAACGGCACCATGCTCATTGAAATACTGCCGCAGTCCGCCTGTGGGAGCTGCGATGCAAAATCAGCCTGCGGCACCAGCCTGCTCTCCTCTCTGTTTAAGCACCGTGCAACTCGAATGCGCGTTGACAACAGTGTCAATGCCCGGCCCGGAGATCATGTCGTTGTCGGCATCGATGAATCTGAAATGGTTTCCGGAAGCGTACGCCTCTACCTGTGGCCGTTGCTTGGCCTGATTGGCGGGGCGATTGCAGCGCAAACACTCATCAACCCCTCCGAAGCCAGTGCGATTATTGGCGGTTTGTCAGGAATGGCGCTGGCGTTGTGGCTGGTTCACCAGCGCAGGGATGCTCCCCACATCAGGGTTCTGCGGCGTGAGCCGGGCATAGCAGTGACTCTGCAAGCAGTGAAAAAGTAACATCCCATAATCCCGTGTGAATGCCCCGTCATCGTTTTAACAAAATGTATTCAATGCACGGGGTTATTGAATCGTTACGCGAAAAGAACGTAAAAATCAAATCTCCTTGAAATAATCTGGATCGCTACCAACTTAAACAGGGTAGCCGAATAAATTCAAACAGGGTAAACCCATGAAGATGAAACATTCACTGACAGCATTTGCTTCCTTGCTCTTTTTACTCCTGGCCCAGATGGCTCAAACAGCCAGTGCGCAGTTGCCTGACTTCACCGAACTGGCTGAGAAAAATGCACCGTCGGTCGTCAATATCAGCACCAAAAAAAGCAGCAAACCCGGTAAGCAGTTCCACTCTCCGGAACGCAATAAAATACCTGAAATCCCTGAAGATAGCCCGTTAAACGAGCTCTTCGAGCATTTTTTTGGCATCCCCAATCTTGAGGAAATGCCGGATAGATTTTTTAATAGAGAGGCGATGGGCTCCGGCTTTATTATTTCCGCCGATGGTTATGTGCTGACAAATCACCATGTGGTGAGCGGTGCCGATGAGATTATCGTGCGGCTCAGTGACCGGCGTGAATTTACTGCAAAGCTGATTGGTTCGGATAAGGCGTCCGACGTGGCGTTGGTGAAGATCGATGCTGAGAATCTGCCGGCAGTCACCATTGGAAAAGGGAAGGATCTGAAAGTCGGTGAGTGGGTGTTGGCCATCGGCTCCCCGTTTGGATTTGATCACTCGGTCACAGCGGGGATCGTCAGCGCCAAAGGACGCAGTCTGCCAACAGAAAACTATGTCCCCTATATTCAGACGGATGTTGCCATCAATCCGGGTAATTCCGGCGGGCCTCTGTTTAATCTGCAAGGCGAGGTGGTTGGCATCAACTCGCAGATTTACAGCCGCACCGGTGGCTTTATGGGGCTCTCGTTCTCTATTCCGATCGAGGTGGCGATGAATGTTGCTGATCAACTGCGCACCAAGGGGAAGGTGACGCGGGGCTGGCTGGGCGTATTGATCCAGGATGTGACCCGCTCACTGGCAGAGTCCTTCGGTATGGAGCAGCCGCATGGCGCTCTGGTTGCTCAGGTCATCAAGGATAGCCCGGCACAAAAAGCGGGGGTTCAGGTAGGTGACATCATCGTCAGCTATAACGATCAGGTGGTAAAGCGCTCATCCAGTCTACCGCCGATGGTCGGTTCAAGTTCTGTCGATATACTGGCAAAAGTGGTGGTGCTGCGTCACGGCGAGAAGATAACTCTCTCTGTCAATATTGGGGAGTTGCAGGATGATCAGCTTGCCTCATCCATGACGTTTCCAGGCAACGCAAAGGATGGCGCTGAAGGCGAATTGCTTGGACTTGCGGTCAAGGATTTGAATGCAGAGCAGCGCAAGAAACTGGGTGTCGCTGATGGCGGAATCATTGTCAGCAAAGTCATTGGAGACGCTGCCCGTGAAGCAGGTATTCAGGTTGGCCAGGTGATTGTGATGCTGCAAAATCACAAAATTGAAAATGTGACGGATTTCAGGGCGCAGGTGAAAAAGTTGCAGCGAGGAAAACAGGTTGCTCTTTTGATGCAGGAGAAGGATGGTTCCCGCTGGGTGACGCTGGCAATTCCTGAATAAAAAGTTTGCGGTCTTCAGTTGGCAGTATGCAGTAAGAAAAGAAGAGTGAGTGAGAAATTGAGGTTGCAGGTGACAATGAGTCGATTAGACTTTTGCCAACTGCCAACTGCCAACTGCCAACTGCCAACTGCCAACTGCCAACTGCCAACTGCCAACTGCCAACTGCCAACTGCCAACTGCCAACTGCCAACTGCCAACTGCCAACTGCCAGTTCAGGCAGAACCCTCGATGTCATCGACATCCAGCTGCCCTGTCATGCGGCGGCGAATGTGTGACCATGACATGCCGGTGGCAAGGATAGCGGAGAGCACCAGGAGAACCACATACTGCATGGCTGTGACATTGTCCAGTGACAGCAAACCATAATAGATCAGAGCCCACACGATGACGCCGAAGAATGCGGCTGCAAGAAAGGTTCCCGCCGGTCCAAGTGAACGCAAGGTTGCACGCAGAAAGATAATCCAGCCAATCAATAACACAATTCCCGCCAGGATCATCATTGGATCCACAGCAAAATCTGATTTGACCAGCCAGTGATACCAGGAGTATTCGCTGGGGTTATAAGTTGCAAACACCAGGATAACGGCGAGGATAAGTCGAACCAGAAAATTTCCGGCGCTAAAGGTTTTTACTGCCATGTGACTCAGATAGTTGAGGATGATGCGGGTATTTTACTAAACGCCTGCTTGCCGGGCAATAGTCAGGGGCTGCCAATAAACCTGGCAACTGGCAATCTGGAGTTGGGGCTTTAGTCCCGCATCAATCAGGCGAGGCTAAAGCCTCACCTCCGCGAGAGTTCAATACCGCAATTGACAGCATCAGGGGCTGAGCTTGCGCTGGGAGAGACGCCACTGCTGGTAATCCGGTTGTGTCAGATATGCGCGTTTGTTGATGTAGTCCAGGACCCCCCAGGCGCGATAAAATTTCACAATCGAATCGATGCGCATGATCTCTTTGCCATGGTCATCGAAAAAAATCAGCGTCGGGGTGTGGAATATCCCCAGTTTGTCAGCCCATTCTATGGCTGTCATTGTTTCGCCATCCGGTGTGGTGACTTCGGTGTCAGAGGCGATATTGAGCTGCACGGCCTCCATCTTCTCGAGTTCATTGATGATGCGTTCATCATTAAAAGGCCCTGTGTGCAGCAGGTCGCAGGCGTGACAGTTTCCGCGTTCAAAGAAGACGACGAGCGGTTTGTCGCCTTTCTTCGTGGAACGATCCAGATTGAAGGGTGGAGGGGTGAAAAAATCCCTCTCATTCAAGCCACCCTCCTGAAAGAAGAGGCCGGGTTCGGCGCGCGCCAGATAGTCACGAAATTTCTCTTTTTCATAAAATTTCTCCACCACGTATTTCAGCGCCGCCCTGAACTTGTAGGGTGTGTAGTAGCCACGCAGGCGGTATACTTTTTTGCCTGTTGCATCGTAGAAAATCAGTGATGGCGTAAAGTTGGTGCCGTACTTTACCGAGAGTTCGCGCTCGCTGTAGGTTTTTCCATCGGTATCTGTAATCTCATCGATGCCCCAGATATCGATGGCGATGACGTCAAAATTCTCAAGGATGTATTTTTCGATATCTGGTGTCGCAAGACTGGTCTTGATGAATTGTTCGCAGTAGCTGCAGCGCTTCTGTCCGAAATAGATAAAGATTCCCTGTTTGCCGTTTTCCACGGCCTCTTTCAGGTCATCACGCAAATCGCCGGAAGAGAGCTTGAACCAGTCAGGATAAAGCAACTCCTCTTCGAGCATGCTGTCCTCAAAGTCAAAAGCAGCATCAAAATCGTCATCCTCGACGGCAGATCCGGCGAGCGGCATGCAGAGCAGCGTAGCAAGCAGTAACAGGTAATGCAGAACAGATCTCATCTCTGCTTCCTCCTATGTTGGATAGTTATTGTTTTTTATTATTACGAAAACTCTGATTTTTTCGTCATTGCGAGGAGCTTGCGACGAAGCAATCTCAAGCAGATTGCCGCGTCGCCTCCGGCTCCTCGCAATGACATCTGTTTTGACCAATATGTATTCAATGCACGGATTTATTGAGATATTACGTTAAGCAATAAGCATAGCACATGCGTATTGGCGGGAATCAGCGTGTAATCATCTCAATCCGATCCATCGCACTCTCAAGAATCTCCATGCTGGTGGCGATGGAGATGCGTATATGTCCGCCGAGTCCGAATGCGCCACCGGGGACAAGCGCCACACCGGCTTTCTCGA
>JAIVTC010000255.1:0-3739 GCA_048629055.1 Candidatus Bathyarchaeota archaeon | reverse complement strand
CTGGAATCCGGGTTGTGATGGAAGCATTTCTGCCTGATGTTCACTGGCGCATAGGATGTGCTGAACTTGCGAAGCGCATCTATCATGGTCGATGCGCCTCGCCTACAGGGATCGTAGGTGAGGGGCGTGAGCAGGACGCGGAAGCTTCGTTCCTCTGCACATCCTATGTTAGTAATCGGGAAGTTGCTGACAATTCGACATGACCGGAGAGATCCCCTGGATCACATCGTCAGCTCATCCAGCCTCTGCACCCAAACAAAACGAGATACACCTGTGGTCTGCTGATCTGCGGCTGACGCAGGCGGATGAGACGCTGCTCGATCCTCGTGAGCTGCAGCGTAGCCTCAACATGGCGCCGCAGCGCCGTGAAGAGTTCACCATCGGTAGAACCATCTTGCGTAGAGAGCTGGCGCAATACCTTCGTCTTCAGCCTGAGGCGATCAGCATCAGCATCGACAGCACCGGCAAGCCCTCTCTTACCCCTCCCCGGAAGCAACTTCATTTCAGTATCGCACACAGCTGCAATCAACTGATGATCGCCTTTGCGCGCTCCCCTGTCGGCCTGGATCTTGAAACACCCAGGCCGGTGAAAAATTGCCTGAAAATTGCTCAACGCCTGTTTCAACCGGAGGAGATCAGGCGACTGGAGAGCATCGCCGAAGATCAACAGCAGCAATACTTTTATCAACTCTGGACTGCCTATGAGGCGGCGCAAAAGATGCATGGAGAGGGGCTCTTCGGCAAACGCACATCGGCCTCATATAGCGGTAAGTTCATGCTGGATGATGGAACGATCGGGGCTGTGTGTATCGATGCGTGCTTCTTAGCTCCAGTTGAGGTGAGGTGTTTCGAGTACCACTCCTGAAAGCGTGTCAAACCATGGTGCAATGCGTTTCACTTATTGACACCCTACGTTCTGTTTTGTCATCTCGAACGAATGTGAGAGATCTTTACTCTATTCAACAAAAGATTTCTCCCTTTGGTCGAAATGACAAATGACCAGATTCTAATCTGTGTTTATTCGTGTGCATCTGTGGTTAATTCTGTTGCCCTACTTGGATGAGCAGGCAGAATCCCGTATCATCGCAGCGTCTTTCCTTCGCGTAGTGACTCATCATGGATCTGTTTCAGATTATCCTGCTGGCTTTTGTTCAGGGACTCACTGAATTCCTGCCCATCTCCAGCTCGGCGCATCTCGCATTGACGCCTGTGCTGCTGGGTGTCGAGGACCAGGGACTCTCCTTTGATATCGCCCTGCACATCGGCTCGCTGCTGGCGGTGATGATCTATTTTCGGCATGAAGTTGTCACCATCACCTCCGATACCCTGGGCAGGCTCTTCGCCAGACAGGAGGCGACCGAAAACAGTCAGTTGGGATTTGCGATTGCTGTTGCCACCATCCCGATCGTCATTGCAGGGGCCATCTACACCCTCTCCGGCATCGAATTTCGCGGTCCGATTATTATCGCTGTCACCAGCATTCTTTTCGGCCTGCTGCTGTGGTGGGCGGACACCAAGCCCCGGCCGCACAAGAGCATCGAGCAGATCACGCTGAATGACGCCTTGATTATCGGCATCTTTCAGATCCTGTCGATCATCCCCGGCACGTCGCGTTCAGGCATCACCATGACAGCGGCGCTGATGCTGGGGTTTACCCGCACCGCCGCCTCAAAATTTTCCTTTCTGCTCGCCATACCGACGATCCTGATGTCAGCAGGCGTGGTCATCCTGAAGATACTCAAATCCGATGTTCCTCTCGACTGGAATGCGATGATTATCGGCGCTGTGCTCTCGTTCATCGTCGCTTACATTGCAATTTTCTACTTCCTGAAGTTCATCGAAAGCGTCGGCATGATGCCATTTATCATCTACCGGGTATTGTTAGGTATACTGCTACTTGTTATCTTTGTGTAATTCTATTTCTGTCATTCTATTTCTTTAACCAATCCATCAATGCGGGATTTCGCCATGTCTCAAGCAAACACATCAGCCAATGTCGATCACGCCGAGGTGCGCAAGTTTGAACAACTCGCGTCGCGCTGGTGGGATCCAAACAGCGAGTTCAAGCCGCTGCATGACCTCAATCCGCTGCGGCTGCAATATATTGATGAGCGCGCCTCGCTCGACGGCAAAAGCGTGCTGGATGTCGGCTGCGGCGGCGGTATACTCTCCGAATCCATGGCAGCGCTCGGCGCCAGGGTCACCGGCATCGATGCCGGAAAAGCCCCGCTCGAGGTTGCCAAACTGCATCTACTGGAGTCGGGACATGAGGTTGAATACCGGCATATCATGGTGGAGGAACTGGCCGAACAGCAGTCCGAAAGCTTCGATGTGGTTACCTGCATGGAGCTGCTGGAGCATGTTCCGGATCCCGGCTCTGTGATTTCAAGCTGCGCGCGTCTGCTCAAACCCGGCGGCATCGCCTTCTTCTCCACCATCAACCGCAACCCCAAAGCCTGGATGCTTGCCGTCGTCGGCGCCGAGTATCTGCTGCAGATGCTGCCCCGGGGTACGCATGAGTATGCCAAGTTCATCAAGCCCTCGGAACTTGACCAGTGGATCAGGGAAGCGGGGCTTGCCATGACCCACATGACCGGCATGACCTATAACCCGCTGACACGCATCTACAAGCTCAATGAGCGTGATGTGGATGTCAACTACCTGGTCACCGCTTGTAAAGATGGCTGATATCCGCGCACTGCTGTTTGATCTCGACGGCACCTTTGCCGATACAGCACCTGATCTTGCCTATGCATTGAATGAAACCCTGGCTGCGTTTGGAAAAAACCCCATGCCTTACGAACAGATACGCCCCGCTGTGTCGCACGGCGGCGTCGCGCTGATACGCCTCGGCTTCGAGATGGAGCCCGGGGAGCAGGGTTTCGGGGAGCGCCGCCAACACCTGCTGCAGGTCTATGAAAACAACATCTGCAGAGAGACCGTACTCTTTGACGGTATTCAGACGCTCATCGAACAGGCTGAAATGCAACAGCTGCCGTGGGGGATCATCACCAACAAACCCGCATGGCTGACTGATCCGCTGATGCAGGCGATGGGGCTCTCCGAACGGGCCGGCTGCATCATCAGCGGCGACACCTGCGAACACAACAAACCCCATCCGCAACCGATGCTGCATGCCGCCGATCTAATCAACACCGATCCACGGCACTGCATCTACATCGGAGACGCCAGGCGCGATATCGAGGCCGGCAAGGCAGCCGGAATGCTCACCGCCGCTGCGCTGTATGGCTATATCGAGGCCCATGACCCGCCGTCCACGTGGAATGCAGACTGGCAGATCGAGACTCCGCAGGAGTTGTTGCGGTTGCTTGCATGCAAAAGCCCCTCACCCCGGCCCTCTCCCGATGGGAGAGGGGGTTATACCAATGAGACACACATGACCACACTCAACGACTCCACCATCCTCATCACCGGCGCAGGCAACGGCATTGGCCGCGCTGTGAGCAAGGCGTGCGCCGCGGCAGGCGCTAGCGTGATTCTGCTGGACAAACAGCTGCCGGCGCTGGAATCGCTCTATGATGAAATCGTCGCGAGCGGTGCGCCTGAACCGGCACTCTACCCCATGGATCTGGCCGGAGCCACAGTTGAGAATTATGAACTCATGGCGCAGCAGCTTGGTGAGAATTTCGACACATTAGAGGGAGTCGTACACAACGCCGCCGCCCTGCCCTACCTGAGCCGCATCGACGACTATGACGTCAGCACATGGTTTGAAGTG
>JAIVTC010000254.1:0-3956 GCA_048629055.1 Candidatus Bathyarchaeota archaeon | reverse complement strand
TGCTCCAGGAAGTCCTCGCGGCTCAATCACCTGAGATGCAGGATTGGCTATTGAAAACGGTGATACTCGAACGATTCTGTGCACCACTGAGTGATGCTGTGTGTGCAATCGAGAAGAGTAGCGGGATGCATTCCCTGGATAGCGCCAAATTTATCGGCGAGGTGCTCAACAACAATCTCTTCGCCATCCCGCTGGATACTCAGGGTGAGTGGTTCCGTTACCACCATCTGTTCCAACACCTGCTGCAGCTCGAGCTGGAACGGCGCATGCCGGCTGACGAGATCGCAGGGCTTAACTTGCGGGCCAGTGAGTGGTTCGAGAGCCAGGGCCTGATCGATGAGGCGATCCAGTACGCCGTGAAGGCCGAAGACGGGGTCAGAGCAGCGGAGATTATTGAACGGCATCACCAGGCCGAGCTGAACAAGGAGCGATGGTACGTTGTTGATCGGTGGCTTGCAATGCTTCCGCAGGAGATCATGTCGCAGCGGCCGGAGTTGCTGCTGGCTCATGCATGGGGGCAGTATAACCGTTTCCAGATGCAAGAGATGCCTCTCCTCCTCGAACGGGTTGAGTCTCTGCTCATCGATGAAACTGTGAACGATGCCTTGATGGGTGAGGTCTACTTCTTCCGGGGCTTCATGCTTACAGTGATTGAGGGTGACGGCGATGGCGCTTTGATTCAATTCAAGCAAGCGCGAAAACGACTTCTCAGGTCAAAATACCCGTTCAGGCAGCTCGAGGTTCTGGATGCTATTGCTCATCAGATGACCGGTAAAGGGGCGCTTTCCATCCACTCCCTCGAGCAGAGCATCCATGCGATGGGCCCGGGTAATGAGCTGATTCTCTCGCGGTTGTTCGCTGCGCAAGTATTCATCCACCTGCTTTCTGCTAATCTGATGGCAGCGGTACGAGCGGCGCAACGCTTTACCGCCGCCTGCAAGAAGACCAGAGAACTCGCCTACTCGGAGGCCTGGAGCCGCTACCTGCGGGCAAATGCAGATCTCCAGGCCTACCACCTGGATGAAGCATTGCAGGGTTTCCGGTATGCTTCGGACAAGCGGGATATCCTGAACTGGAAAGCCGTCATCGAGAGCCATGTGGGCCTGATCCTGACCTACCAGGCGATGCAGCGTCCGCAGGATGCCGTGGACGCAATGCAGCAACTGATGGAGTTTGCCAGGGATACGGATGACCCTCAGCACCTGGATGTGGCGCTATCCTGCCAGGCCCGGCTATCGTTGTTACAGGATGACTTGAAGCCGGCAATTGATTGGGCGCATTCCTGCGACGCAGCGGCCCATGCGCCAAGCATGTTGATGTGGCTGGAGATCTCCGTGATAACGCAGATCAGGGTCATGATCGCCAGCGGTTCCCGCGAAAGCCTGCAGCAGGCCGCCGATTCGCTTGCGGCGCTTCGTCAGTTGGCCGGGGATATACGAAATACATACCAGTCCATTGATCTCCTGGCCCTCCAGTCGCTGGCCCTGGAAAAGCTGGAACGTGCGGACGATGCTGCGGAAGTTTTGCAGCAGGCAATCAAACTGGCGGAACCCGGCAGATGGATCCGCCCCTTTGTCGAGTTGGGCGAACAGATGGCCGGGTTGCTCAGGCGCCTCGGCGAGCGCGAAGGTTTTACCGAGTATCTGCATCTGATACTCGATAAATTTCCACCAGATGCAGCAGCGCACGCAAAAGCCGCGAGTAATCACACCGAAAGCACACTAACGGGTAAGGCATTTACCACAGAACCCCTGACCAACCGGGAACTCGACATCCTGGAACTGCTCACCCAACGGCTGCGCAACAAGGAGATCGCCGCCCGGCTATTTGTCTCGCCTGAGACGGTGAAGGGGCATCTGAAAAACCTCTATCAGAAACTCGATGTTCACGACCGCCGCGAGGCTGTGCTCAAGGCTACAGAAATCAAGGCTGCGGGCACAGATGTATAGTAATGGCGCGAATTTCAGGCGATGCTGTCAATCTTGAGCCTTGCATAATTCTCCATGGGTATTCAACGTAGAGCCTCTTGTAAAACTCTCTAATACGTCTCTCGTTTCCACGCATATCTTCCGGAAATCGCCGTCAATACATCCCATCCATGTAGGCTCGAGCCGGCATCCTTGCCTCCTGCGTTTCCTGCAGATACACCCACAAACAGTGACTTGGTTGGAAAATTTATCAGGAAGCTGAGTGGTTGCATTTAATCACTCTATCCGTCATACCGGCGAATGCCGGTATCCGGGGAAATCGGCACTCATAGGCGGGAATGGATCCCGGCCTGCGCCGGGATGACGGTGGTATCAAAGTTGTAGGGCGTTAAACCAACGGGCATTGCGCCAAATGTAAAGGTGCAAATGCGTTTCGCCTGCATGGACGTAGGTGAGGGGCGTGAGCAGGCCGTTCCTGCGCATCCTGCGCCCGCGGCATTTGTACATCCGTGTACGGCAGATGCCGGAAGCGACCATGGACAACTCCTTACCCCCCCCCCATAATCCACCCATTTCGGGGGGGGCGATTTTCCTCTGCATGCAGGATACTAAGTGTCATATGAATCCAGAGAGAGAACACGCATGGCGCAGCTCATTAGACTGGTTGGAATTAAATGACGACCAGTAGCCATTTTTCCTCACCGGGAGAGTATCGCATCGAGGCCCGTGGTATTTTAAGTTCGGAGTGGTTCGGGCGTTTCGGTTCGATGCAGGTCATATCATCTCAGCCGGCAGATGGAGACCGCGCGCTTACCGTCATGCAGGGCAGGGTTCATGACCAGGCCGAACTGGCCGGCATCCTGAATACCCTCTATGAACTCCATCTGTCGCTGCTTTCGGTTCAATATCTGAAGGGAGGGTGAGATGTCGCCGTTGGAACAGCTCCTTACTTCACTTCCAGCTCAACAAACAGACGATATTATTTTTCAAAAAAAGAAGGCGCCAGCCTATCCGAACCTGCACCAGATCGTGAATTAATAGTTGGCGTTTGTATTGATATCCGAATGTCATTGCGAGCGCAGGATATTCGGGGTCAGAGTAAAAACTCACGCCTTGAATACGAACAACATTACTGCGCGATATCGGCAACTTATTTCTGGACAACTCCTAAGACTGGTTGTTTTGCGCCTCATCCCTGATATGTATTAATTTGCAAGTAATTGTGCCAGAAGGTTTTTTTCTGGCGCAATTGTTGGCTAATACATCAGATTTCATGTATTAATCCACCTTAATTACGCAGCAAATTAATACATGGAGTCTAACTATCGTTCCCGGAATTGTTTGCACACAGACGAGTGACGCCCACCAGGATGTAGGCGATTCTCACTTGTTCCACTGTTACCCCCCCATTTCCCCCCCTTTTCGGGGGGGGCGCTTTTATTTTACATACGCGATACTCAACTTTCAGTGATAGAGGAATGAAGGCATCGCTCAGGTGGTCATTCGAAACCGGATTAGGATAAATAAAAGTGAGTGAAAAATGAAAAAACCCAACTTGATGCGTAACATCGCGCTATGCCTGCCTTTGCCGGACAGACCGCTTTCGAGAGGGCCTTCGACAAGATCTGGAACCGTGACAAGCTCACGGGCGTCTGGCTGGCTGGATTTCACAGGTTTTTCTGGGGCATGGATGACAAGATGGGCTACTTCATGGTCTTCGGCGGTGGCTCGACGATGGAACAGGCGTTCGGCTCGTCATCGACTTCTGATGCAGGACAACTCTGAATCATCAAGACAATAAACAACACCATGAGGAATAACATTATGAGGAACAAAAGTGGCGCATTTGCGCTTTCGCTATTGTGTTCGGCGCTGCTGGCAACCAGCGCCTTTGCCGCCGACTCTATTGGAGAGCCGGGGCGTGAATCCGGCAAACCCAACCCGCTGAAGAATGTCTATTTCGGCGAGCAGCACATGCACACGCAAAACTCGTTCGACGCTTACACGGTCGGCGTCCGGGGGACCTGG
>JAIVTC010000253.1:0-2487 GCA_048629055.1 Candidatus Bathyarchaeota archaeon | reverse complement strand
TCATCAATGTGATCGTGATCGGCTATATTGTGGGTTACTGGTTTATGCAGTGATTGTCCACCACGGAACACACGGACGACACGGAACTTTGTAACTTCGTGTGAAGGAACAGTACGTAGGATGCTGCTGAGCTTGCGAAGCGCATCTGTCGAGTACACCCGCGATTGATGCGCTTCGTTCCTCAGCAGCATCCTACACAGTCTCGAACAATGCACTGGGTTTTTGAGAAGTATCTTATTTTTCCGTGTATTCCGTGGTTCCATTTTTTCAGTGAGATTGTTGCATGAGTGCACAGACACAAACCGACATAACCGATACAGCGGCCCTGCCCTCTTATGAATCCATCCTGCTGGCCGTGGACTCGTCGGATCACTCCAACCGGGGGATTCATGAGGCTGTTGCTCTTGCATCCCTGTTTGACGCTGAACTGACCGCAGCGCATGTCTATGCTGCAAAATTGCACGATATGCGCTTTCGTCAAATGGAGGGCGGCCTGCCGGAGCAGTTTCGTGAAGAGCAGGAGTTGGAGCGTCAGCGCGACGTGCATGACGACCTGATCACCAGGGGTCTCTCCATTATCACTGACTCCTACCTCGACCAGGTGGACAAATTCGCCGGCAAACTTGAGAGAGCAGTCAAACGCCGCTCCCTCGAGGGGAAAAATTACCGCGAGATGGTCAAAGAGAGCAACAGCGGCTCCTATGACCTGCTGGTGATGGGTGCGCTGGGACTCGGGGCCGTGAAAGGCAGCCGCCTCGGCACCGTGTGCCAGCGCGTCACCAGGCGCAGTCAGATCGACACCCTGATCATCAAGGACCCGATTCGCCAGATCAATGAAGGCCCTCTGGTGGTCGCCATCGACGGCTCGGCCAAAGCCTATGGAGGGCTGCTTACGGCGTTTTTTCTGGCCAGGGAGTGGGGAGTTGAAATCAAGGTGATTTCCGCCTTCGACCCCTATTATCACTATGTCGCCTTCAACCGCATTGCCGGAGTGCTCTCCGAGGAGGCGGGCAAGGTGTTCAAATTTCAGGAGCAGGAGAAGCTGCACGAGGAGATTATCGACTCCGGCCTGGCCAAGATCTACCAGGGGCACCTTGCCGTCGCCCAGTCGATTGCCGCAGAGCATGGGATGGAGATCGAGACGGTGCTGCTGGACGGCAAGCCCCACGAAGTCATCAACCGCTATCTCAATGAGGTGAAACCCTCGCTGCTGGTGCTGGGCACGACCGGCATCCATGCAGACTCCGGTCTGGACATCGGCGGTAACACCGAATATCTGCTCAACGACGCAGCCTGTTCTGTGCTGCTGAGTCAACGCGAACACAACCCCAGGATTGACAGCCTGGCCGAGGTGACCACCTCCTGGACCAATGAAGCCGAAATCCGCATGGAACGCGTCCCCTCCTTCGTGCGCAGCATGGCGCGTATGGCGATCCTGCGTTACGCACAGGAGCAGGGACATACGGTCATCACCGAAAGCATCGTTGAAGAGGCAACGGCCCAACTCATGCCCGGTCATGCCGAGCAGGCCATGGAAGAGATCGTCGGCGCCTATGACCGCGGCGAACTCAAACGCAAGCCTGATGCTCCCGTGGTGATGCGCTGGAGCGATGCCGCAACAAAACTGCTGCTGACTGAGAAAAACCTCAGCCTGCGCGGCAATCTCAGCATGCGGGCAGAGAAAAAAGCGCGCAGCGAGAAATCCAGCCAGGTGGAAGCCGAGCATATCGAGGCTTTCCTTAGCCCGCAGGACTTAGGACTGAGGACTCAGGACTCAGCCCGCAGTCCTCAGTCCTCAGTCCTCGGTCCTATCCTTTGGCAATCCGCTGCACTGGCGCGTTTGATGCGCGTCCCTGAAGGTTTCATGCGCGACAGTTCAAAACAGCGCATCGAAGCCTATGCAGAGGCCAATGGCCATGATGAAATCACTCTTGATGTTGCCGAAGCCGGTTTGGCGCAAGCGCGTGAAGCGATGGCTAATCAAATGCAGTCTTCTCCAACGCCTGACGCAGCTGCGCAGCAGAATGAGCCCACTGCTAAATCGAACAAAAGTGGTTGCCCTTTCGCCAGCATGATGGATCCTGCTGAAGCACCGACAGATGCTCCTGAGTTAGAAAGCAATTGGTCATCCGAAGCCGAAGCCCTGCTGGATAGCGTTCCCCCGGGTTTCTGCCGCGACATGACACGCAATGCAGCTGCAGCCATCGCCGCAAAAAACGGCCTCTCCAGCATCGAACCGCACTTTGTCCAGGAGGTGTTGAAGACCTTTCAGGCAGGATCGGAATCCAGCAGTGAGTCCATGCGCTGGGAACAGAGAGCCAGGGAGCGCATCGCCAAAGCGCCGGATATGGTGCGCGGCATGCTGATCAAGGAGATCGAAGGCTGGAGTGAACGCAAAGGACTGCAGCAGGTCAGCGAAAAAGCAGTGGATGCCATCAAAGCAATCTGGGCCGAACGCGGCGTCTTTCACCTCGATCCCGATGATCC
>JAIVTC010000252.1:0-13569 GCA_048629055.1 Candidatus Bathyarchaeota archaeon | reverse complement strand
ATCGACTGAGTCCCAAACAGCAGTCAGCCATCACTGCCAACCCGAATGCCCCGGCATCTCCTTACAATGGTGAAGAGATCGTGGATTTCATCCGCGGCGACCGCTCCGGGGAGCTTCCTGACGGCATCTATCGCTTCCGGCTTCATGCCATCGGCGACATGCTGCACTCGGCTCCGCTCCATGTCGGCACGCGTATTTATGCCGGCGCCAATGACGGCATGCTGCATGTGTTTGACGCTAATGACGGCACACTCATCTACTCCTACCTCCCCTCCATGCTCATACCCAAACTCAATCGACTCGCGCAGCCCGGTTACACACACAGTTATTATGTCGACGGCGGATTGTCGAGCAGTGACGTGAAGGTTGGAGAGAGCTGGAAAACCCTGCTTGCCGGCAGTCTTGGCGCAGGCGGGAAAGCACTGTTTCTAATGGATATCAGCAGTGCAGAGTTGCATGAGCAGACTGTAGTATGGGAACTCTCCGATCACGACGACATCGGTTATATTCACGCTGCGCCTCTCATCAGCCGGCTACCTCCCGGCGCAGCTTCCGGGCCTGTGGTGATCAGCGGCAACGGCTACAATTCGCTCAATAACCAGGCAAAATTGTTGCTGATTTCTCTGGATGATCCGCCGGACATCACAACAATCTCTGCAGGCAGTGACAACCGTGGCCTGTCGGCGCCTGCCGTTGTTACATCGGCGGGTATTGCCTATGCAGGAGATCTCAATGGCAATCTGTGGAAGTTTGACCTGGAATCACTGGAACCTCCGCGCATACCACTCTTCAGCGCCGGCAGCACACATCCGATAACCACCCGCCCACAGGTGGCGCACCACCCCGACGGCGGCTACATGATCTACTTCAGCACTGGAAGTCTGCTGAGTGGTGCAGACGGCGCAGACGTGACAACTCAGAATGTTTTTGGAATCCGTGATAAAACCCCTGCCCAGGCTGTTACCGACAGCACCAGGGTCAAGCAAGCAGACCTCAACAGGGCAGCGCTGAGCGAAGTCACTATCGACGACGTGGATGGCCAGGCAGTGACGCTGCGCATCGCAGAGACCACAGGCGCCGGTATCTCGGGCTGGGTGGCAACCTTCCCTCCCGCTCACACAGCAGAACGCGCGGTTGATCAAACGCTGCTGCACTCCGGACGACTGCAGTTCGTCTCCGCCTGGATCGCCGAAGATGGAGTGACCATCAAGCATGCCTTCAATGAACTGAACTGGCTCGACGGTGGAGCACCCGTGACTGCCATCTCCGATTTTAACAACAGCGGCGCACTCGATGATGGAGATATCTACAGGGTCGATGGAGAGGATGACCGCTATCCGGTTGGCGAGCAGCTCAGCGGCTACGATCTCTTCTCGCGCCCTGTTTTTGCGAGCATCGCGAATGGTCGAAATGCAGTCTATCTCAATGCGATCAACTACAGCTGTGTGCTCAATTGCGAGCGGGGATTTGTCGGGCTTTTCCCCGGCTTTTCGGAAAAGATCGAAGCGTTAATCAAGGATCTCGACGACAACGACTGCATCTCCTCCAGTCACGAAAATGGTCATGTGACAGCTGTCGCCCTGGCAAGCAGTCCTGAATGCGAGGCCATCGAAAATACAATCGCGGCTGAATCCGTTGAATTCGACCTCGAAAAATTCCTCTTCTATTATGAAGCGTACAAAGTCAAACGTGGAGAACCACCCCTGATCAGCGGCGATGGTAAAGCAGAGGAAGGTGATGATAACAAGGCAGGCAGTGACGACGATGCAGCATCCAACGAACCCTATGAACTGACGCCGCACCTTGACAAAAAATACACTGAAGCACGCCAGTCATGGATCGATCTGGAGCAATAGGGAAGCTCTGATCAAGTCGCTTCGCCTACGTCATCCATGGATGTATAAGTGTCGCCAGAGGCAGGATGCCGGAAGCGTCCATGAACGTAGGCGAAGCGACTTGATCAGAGCATTCCTGCAAGTTTTTCTACGGGGGAAGGGGTGACTATCAATGAATTACAATGGGAGTTCGCTTTTCCCTTCCCCGAACCCCCATCCCATGGATTTATTCGGAGGTTCCATAGTCATGGACAAGGCGCGCACTACTCTTGCTGGTTTCACCCTCATCGAACTGCTCGTCACAATCGCAATTGTGGCCATCCTCTCAACCCTCGCCTACCCCGGCTATCAATCATTCATCACCGAGGCAAGACGCGGCGAAGCCACCAGGGAGTTACAGGCTTTTGCCGCAGGCATGGAACGCTATTACGCCAACAACGACGCATCCTACAAGGATGCCAGCGCGACACGCATCACCGGCTCATCTCACACCGAACATGGCTATTACAGCCTGGCCGTCACACTGTCGAACAGCAATCAAAGCTACACCTTAAGCGCCACAGCAACCGGCGCCCAGGCCAACGACAGCAAGTGTCCATCCTTCACGCTGACATCAACCGGAAAAGAAGGCCCGACAGCAACTTTTGATCAATGCTGGTGAGGGTATTCCATGGCATGCATGATTGTATAGAACTCAAAGAGTAGGAACATGGATGAATCTGCAACCCAACAGCCTCCTCTCCCCCCGTGAGAGGGTTAGGGTGAGGGGATCAAACAACATGCTGCCACGGGCCCGCAGACAACGCCGTCAGGCCAGTGATGTAGGGTGCCAATAAGCGGAGCGCATTGCACCTTCCCATGCGACGCAATGCCCGTTGGTTATTGACGGCCTACGCCCCTGAAGCACCCTCACCCCAGCCCTCTCCCTGAGGGAGAGGGGGTTAGACCAGCGTAATCTCAAAATCATCTGTGTGTATCTGTGTTCATCTGTGGTTAAAAAAACTGCCTAAAGCGGATTTCAGCTCCTCTGTGGTATAGTCTCAGCCTGCAAATTCCTCTACTGACATCAAAATCCCCATGAATAGTTTCAATGCCAAAACCACGCTCGATGTTGCGGGCAATATTTACGAAATCTATAAAATTGACGCCGTTGCAGGCAGTGAGAGACTCCCCTTCTCGCTGAAGATCCTGCTGGAAAATCTGTTGCGCCATGAAGACGGCGTGACCGTCGAGAAAGGCGACATCGAGGCCATCGCCAACTGGGACCCGGCTGCGGAGCCCTCCACGGAGATCCAGTACCGTCCTGCGCGCGTGCTGATGCAGGATTTTACCGGCGTTCCCGCCGTTGTCGACCTGGCTGCAATGCGTGATGCCATGAAGGCATTGGGCGGTGATCCGGAAAAGATCAATCCGCTGCAGCCTGCCGAACTGGTGATCGACCACTCTGTACAGGTGGACTTCTTTGGTGATAGCAGCGCCTTCGGCAAGAATGCAGAGCTGGAGTTCTCGCGCAACAAGGAGCGCTACCAGTTTCTGAAGTGGGGTCAGCAGGCATTCTCCAACTTCAAGGTGGTGCCGCCGGATACAGGCATCGTGCACCAGGTGAATGTCGAGTTCCTGGCGCGCGTGGTGATGGGCCAGGAGAACGACGGCGTCTTGCAGGCCTATCCCGACACCCTCGTCGGCACCGACTCCCACACCACCATGGTCAACGGCCTCGGCGTACTCGGCTGGGGTGTCGGCGGTATCGAGGCGGAGGCATCGATGCTGGGACAGCCCGTCTCGATGCTGATCCCCAAGGCCGTCGGTTTCAAACTCAAAGGCGAAGTGCCCGAAGGAACAACCGCGACAGACCTGGTATTGACTATCGTGGAGATGCTGCGCAAGCATGGCGTAGTCGGTAAATTTGTCGAATTTTACGGCCCCGCGATCAGCACCCTGCCGATGGGTGACCGTGCGACGATCGCCAACATGGCGCCGGAGTATGGCGCAACCTGCGGGCTCTTCCCCATCGATGAGGAGACGCTCAGCTACCTGCGCCTGAGCGGGCGTTCTGATGAACAAATCGCACTGGTGGAAGCTTATGCCAAAGCACAGGGAATGTTCCATACAGATGAGACTCCCGAGGCGACCTACTCGGAAACCCTTGAACTGGATATCTCCACCATTGTGCCCTCGATGGCCGGACCCAAACGCCCGCAGGATCGCGTGCTGCTCTCCGAAAGCAAGCAGGAGTTTGCCAAAGCACTGGCTGATATTAAGGAGGAGCGCAATATCAGCAGCAAGGCGGTCACCACCACCATCAATGGCGAAGAGGTCGAACTGGACGATGGTTCTGTCGTCATCGCCGCCATCACCTCCTGCACCAACACCTCCAACCCTTCGGTGATGCTGGGAGCCGGCCTGGTCGCCAAAAAAGCTGTCGAGAGAGGCCTCAGCGTCAAGCCCTGGGTGAAGACCTCTCTCGGCCCGGGCTCCATGGTGGTGACCGAATACCTGGAAAAATCGGGGTTGATGGATTCACTCAAGCAGCTGGGATTCTATAATGTCGGCTACGGCTGCACCGTCTGCATCGGCAACTCAGGACCACTGCCTGAGCCTGTCTCCAAAGCAATTGCCGAGGGCGATCTCAGCGTCGCCTCGGTAATCTCCGGCAACCGCAACTTCGAGGGTCGCGTGCATGCCGAGGTGCGTATGAGCTACCTGGCCTCACCGCCGCTGGTGGTCGCCTATGCGATTTCCGGACGCATGGATATCGACCCCTACAATGAGCCGCTGGCCGAAGATGTCGACGGCAATCCGGTCTACCTGAAGGATATCTGGCCGACCCAGCAGGAGGTCAACGATGCCGTTGCCGCCAACCTGGATCGTGACTCCTTCATCAACGCCTACGCCGATATCTATGATGGAGATGAGCGCTGGCAGGGACTCGACGCGCCTGCCGGTCAACAATTCGAATGGGACGAGGAGTCCACCTACATCCGCAATCCGCCCTACTTCACCGGCATGAGCAAGGAGATCGATGCCGTCAGCGATATCAGCGGCGCACGCTGCCTGGCGCTGCTGGGAGACTCCATCACCACGGATCATATCTCCCCGGCAGGCGCTATCAAGGCGGATGCCCCGGCAGGTCACTATCTGCAGCAGCATGGCGTCGACCCCAAAGACTTCAACTCCTATGGTTCACGCCGCGGCAACCATGAAGTGATGATGCGCGGCACCTTTGCCAATATCCGCCTGCGCAACCAGCTGGCTCCCGGAACCGAGGGCAGCTTTACCAAACACCAGCCGTCCGGTGAGCAGATGTCCATCTACGACGGCGCCATGCGTTATCTCGACGAGGGGGTTCCCGCAATCGTGATCGCCGGCAAGGAGTACGGCTCAGGCTCCTCCCGCGACTGGGCGGCAAAGGGCCCCAAACTGCTTGGCGTGCAGGCTGTCATCGCCGAGAGCTACGAGCGCATCCACCGCACCAACCTGGTGTGCATGGGTATACTGCCGCTGCAGTTCATGGATGGCGAGAGCGCCGCAAGCCTTGGTCTGAACGGCACGGAGAGCTATGATATCAGCGGTCTCGGAGATGGTTCAGCCAAACAGGTGACAGTAACAGCGACCGCAGCCGACGGCAGCCGCAAGGCATTCACCGTCAAGGTGCGCATCGACACGCCGAATGAGGTCGAGTATTACCAGCACGGAGGCATCCTGCACTACGTCCTGAGAAAACTGGCTGCGTAGACCCTGTTCCGTTACGCGGACGATCTCTATGAGCGTTTGCAACCACTGCTGGATCGGCCGGGTTTCAGGATTCCTGATGGCGTTGGCGAGAAACCATCGCGCACGTACTGAATAGCAACGATCCGGATAGCATTTACATTCATCGTCGGCATCGCACTCTCCTGCCAATCTGTTCCCGTAATAGTGACATCTGCTCCTCGTCATGCAGAATTTCACTGAGTTGATCCAGGCTGAATGCGCGCATAATCGAGTTCACTGCTTTATCCAGTAACTCCTGGAATGCAGCCTGATTCCTCTCATACTCCTGTTTCGCCACATTGAGTCCGATGAAATGCTCCAGGACAATTCCGACATACTCACCTCGATGCAGAATGTTGTTGCGTATTGCCTCACGATCACTTCTCCAGGCCTTTCCGGCGTCTCCAATGCGGTCAATGTAATGGCGAAGCGCACCTGTCAGCACAGCAGATGCCTGAAGACCTGCTTGCGAGCCTCTATCCAGCTCCATCAGAAACGCAAGGTAATGGATGTAATCCTGCTCAGTGAGATATAAAAACTTCCAGCGCTGCTGAGCATAAGCCTGAACCGGGAGAGAATAACCAAATCGCAACTCCAGGCTGGGCGGCATCAAGGCTTGCATCCGGCAATCGAATATGCGGCACATGGCGGGGCGTTTTGCGTGGACACTGCAGCCACTTTCAGAGAGAAAGCGGCAGGACTTTCCCGGTTCATTCAGCATCGGAGTCTCTACAGGCAGATCCAGCGCCGCTTTCTCATACGGATGTACTTCACTGAGTTCATAGACCCCGCTACAACACAGTCGGCACTCCCCACATGGGACATCTGCCGGAATTCTGTTCATCGATGTGTAACGGGCCCTCTTCAGGAACACGGACATTGGACCTACGACATCACTCATCATCACTCTCCACTGTTGCAACACGAACAGGCTCGAATTTGCTAACCCATATTAGCTTTATAAGCTCTCAAAAAGGCGTGCATTGTTTTGAGACAGTGATGCCAATCGACACAAAAAACATCACACGCATTCTCTTGTTCCGGCAGAGAGGTATAATGTTTGCTGATCAGCCCACTATCACCAGACACGCATTATCTGAATTACCCCTGCTATGAAATTTATACTCCCCCTGTTTATTAGCTGCATCGTAACGTTTACGCTGTCAGGCTGCTCTACTGTGCAAACACAGAGGCTTGACTCAATGTCAGATGAGTCTATTTGCGAATTGCTGGGTCCGGATTGGAACAGCAGTGTTGAACAGCAGCATCTGTTGAAAAAAGAGCTGGCGCGCCGCGGAGTGATCTGTGATCGAGGCCGCATCATTGCACACAAGCGTTACCGCTATCAGCCGGCATCCGTCAACAGATCCACACAAAGATTGGCTCGAACAGCTGCGCCGGGAAAGCAGTATGGGCTAAATGCCGTCCGCCTGAAGAAGGTGAGCGGGGTCTATAAAGTGCCGGTGCAGCTGAATGAGGCTGTCGTCGCCAGCCTGATTATCGACAGTGGTGCGGCAGATATAATGTTGTCGCCACAAGTGGCCGGAATTCTGCTGCGCAGCGGAACTTTAACGGAAGATGATTTCCTGCCGGGACAGGTCTACCGCCTGGCTGACGGCTCAAAAAAGAAGCACATGCGGGCCAGGTTGCGATCGGTTACTCTTGGGAACCGCACCTTCAATGATGTCACTTTCAGTATTTCCGGGTCTGACAATGCCCCCATGCTGCTTGGCCAGAGCCTGCTTGAGAGGCTGGGGAAATATACGATCGATTATCACAACGGGGTGTTGCTGTTTGATTGATGGGCGTGCAAAAACTGCTTCGCCTGTTTGCCGGATTTCGCTGGCGCTCATCCGGCCTACATTTATCCTGTCATTCAACGTGCTACTGTCATTACGAGCGCAGCGAAGTAATCTCAAGCAACATGGATTGTAGTGCAGGTTATGTCAACATCAGGCGGCGCGGTGCGACCATGCCGTTTTCGTCGATAACGCCGGCGCCGATGAATTGATCTTCATTATCGTATATGCGCACCCAGCCGGAGGCAGGGGGAGCCGATGCGTTGACTGCCTGACCCTGTTTGAGATAGTGAGCTGCATCAGCTCCCAGTTTTACTGCAGGCCAGTGCATCAGGCCGCTGTCAATCGGCAACAGCAGTTGATCGAGCGCCTGTAGTCTACCTTCAAGCCCGAGACTCTGCACCTGCTCCAGTGTGACCATCGCGGAGTCGTCGTAGGGCCCGACAGCCGTGCGTCTGAGGGCTGCAACATGGCCGCCGCAACCGAGCTCTTCTCCGATCTCTTCAGCCAGCGTGCGTACATAAGTTCCTTTGGAACAGTGGATATCCAGCTCCAGCAGGTCATCGTGCAGAGAGACAAGTTCTATCGAGAAGATGGTGATGCGGCGGGTTTTACGTTCAACCACTTTGCCTTCGCGCGCCAGCTTGTAGAGGCGTTCACCCTTGTGCTTGACGGCGGAGTACATTGGAGGAAGCTGCTCGATTTCACCGATGAACTGCTGCAATACAGTTGTGACGCTCTCCTGCGTCACGCCCTCGACAGCACGCGTTTCAATGATTTCGCCTTCGGCATCCGCCGTGGTTGTCTTCTCGCCCAGTTTGACTGTTGTCAGATAGCGCTTGTCTGCATCGAGCAGAAATGCCGATACCTTGGTTGCCGCACCCAGACAGATGGGCAACAGCCCCGTTGCGAGTGGATCAAGACTTCCCGTGTGGCCCGCCTTATCCGCTTTATAGAGACGTTTAACCCGCTGCAGCGCTGCATTCGAGGTTAAATTGAGGGGTTTATCCAGTAACAGAATGCCACTGATATTGCGGCCCTTGCGACGTCGCGCCATAACAAGCTACTCGCTATCTTTGTGCGCATCTTCCGCAACCGCTTTTTCAATCAGCGATTGCAGATTATTGCCATAGTCGATACTGGTATCGATGACAAATTGAAGTTCAGGCATGGTACGCAACTTGCTGTTTTTGCCCAACTCATAGCGCAGATGGCCTGCGGCCTGCTGCAAAATCCTGCGGTTCTCTTCGGCATCACCATCGAGAACCGTGAAATAGATTTTTGCATAGGAGAGATCCCGCGTCACCCTGGCTTCGTGGATCGTAATCATGGCGAGTCGCGGATCTTTGAGTTTCGGCACCAGTTCAGAGAGGTGTCGCTGAATCGCAACACCGATGCGCTCCGCACGGCTGAATTCAACAGGCATCAGAGCTCTCTTGCATGCTCGGTGCGTTCAAAGACTTCGATCTGATCGCCCTCTTCGATGTCATTATAGCTCTTCACGCCGATACCGCACTCGGTGCCGGACCTGACTTCAGAGACATCCTCCTTGAAGCGCCGCAGCGACTCCAGTTCACCTTCAAAAATGACGATATTATCCCGCAGCACGCGAATCGGGTTATTGCGCTTCACCACGCCGTCAATAACCATACAGCCTGCAATGGCGCCGATCCGGGAAGAACGGAATACATCGCGCACTTCGGCAAGTCCGACAATCTCTTCACGAATTTCAGGCGACAACAATCCGGAGGCGGCCTTTCTGACGTCATCGATCACTTCGTAGATAATGCTGTAGTAACGCAGCTCAAGTCCACGCTCCTCGAGAATGCGGCGGGATGCCGCGTCAGCACGCACATTAAAACCGATCACGATCGCATTAGTGCTGGCCGCCAGGTTGGCATCGGATTCATTGATACCGCCGACGCCTGATGCAACCACCCTGATCTTGACCTCGTCTGTCGAGATATTCTCGAGAGACTCCTTGATCGCCTCGACACTGCCATGGACATCTGCTTTGACCACCAGGTTGACGTTGATGACCTCGTCTTTGCCCATTTGCTCGAAAAGTTCATTGAGTTTGGCGGCCTTCTGCTCCGCAAGACGGCTGTCACGCAGTTTGGCGCGGCGCACATCCGCCAGCTCGCGCGCCTGTTTTTCGTCCGGCGTCACGATTGCATCATCACCCGCATTGGGCGCGCCTGAGAGTCCCTGAACTGCAACCGGCATTGAGGGACCAGCGATTTCTACTTCCACGCCGTTTTCATCATACATCGCACGCACACGTCCATATTCTGTGCCGCAGACAAGCGTATCGCCCTTTTTCAAAGTGCCTGACTGAACCAGCACAGTTGCTACCGGCCCCCTGCCCTTGTCAAGGGTCGCTTCAACAATGACGCCACGTGCAGGGCCATCAGAGACTGATGACAGCTCCAGTAATTCCGCCTGCAGCAATATCGCATCAAGCAGATCATCGATGCCTTCACCGCTATGCGCAGATACTTTAATAAACTGAACATCGCCGCCCCAATCCTCGGGAACAACCTCTTCGGCAACCATCTCCTGCATGACGCGGTCCGGCTGCGCCTCGGGTTTGTCCATCTTGTTGACAGCAACGATCAGCGGGACTTCAGCAGAACGCGCATGCTGAATTGCCTCTTTTGTTTGCGGCATAACGCCATCGTCAGCTGCAACCACAAGGATGACAATATCTGTAGCCTGGGCGCCTCGGGCGCGCATAGCTGAGAATGCCGCGTGTCCGGGAGTATCCAGAAAAGTGATCATGCCATGGCCTGTCTCAACGTGATAAGCGCCAATATGCTGGGTAATGCCACCCGCCTCGCCTGCAGTAACACTGCTGTTGCGAATGTAATCCAGCAGTGAGGTTTTACCATGATCAACATGCCCCATGATGGTGACAATCGGCGCCCGCAGCGTCTCTTCAGCGCCTGTCTCTTCAGCCATCAGTTTTTCCAGCAGCAACCCTTCAGCATCAGTAGATTTGCCGAAAACAGCCTTGTGCCCCATCTCTTCGACCACCAGCAAGGCAGTATCCTGGTCCAGGGTTTCGTTGATGGTGACCATCATTCCCATCTGCATCAGGGTTTTGATCACATCGACTCCCTTGACTGACATGCGCTGGGCAAGATCACCGACCGAAATGGTTTCCGGAACTTCGACATCCCTGACCACAGGAGCAGTAGGCTTCTGAAAACCATGTTCCGTCTCGGGAATAGCAATGCGTGCAGCTCTCCCTTTTGTGCGCCTCTTTTTACCGCGTCCACGTCTGTCGCTCGCAACATGCAACTGCTTGCGGCCGGCTTCTGCAGCTGGTTTAAAGCGACGCCTGGCGGGGGCCTGCTTCTGCTCTGTTTTCTTTTGCGCCTCCTGGCGAGCAGTTTTTGCCGCGGCGACTTTTTTCTTATCTTCCTTGAGCTGCTCTTCACGACGCGCCTGCTCGTCACGTTCACGCAGGGCCTCTTCTTCGAGCTGCTGCTTTTTCTGTTGCTTTTTGTCCTCCTTCTCCTGTTGCAGGCCTACCTCTTTTTCCCTGCGACCGGCTTCAGCTTCACGGCGGGCGTCATTTTCACTCTGCAACGCCGCACGCTGAGCCGCCTGTTCTTGCAGTGCCTTTTTAGCCGCATCAGCCTCCTGAAGCAACTGACCACTGCTTTTCGACTCCATCTCTTTATGAAATGTGCGTTTACGCCGCACTTCGACGCTGACACTCCGTCCCACCTCACGACCGCGACTGCTTGCGGTGCGCGCTGCTGCAGGCTGCGTCAATGTACTGCTGCTTCTCCGCTTGAGGGTGATTTTCCCTTTCGCACCGCCGGCATCCATGCTCAATTTTTTACCGTGACTCTTGCGCAAATTGGCAAGCAGGTCACGTTTCTCGGTATCAGAGATCGCATCCTCTGCACTGCTTTTTTTGATGCCGGCTTCACCAAGCTGCTTCAGCAGACGTTCAACAGTGATGCCCACATCTTTTGCCAGATGGCTTACAGTTACTTTACTCATTACAATCCCCCTCAGGATTTCGCTTCCGCAAACCAGGGAGCGCGAGCCGTCATTATCAGTTCACCCGCCCGTTTCTCATCGAGTCCATCGATCTCCAGCAGCTCATCAGTTGATTGATCAGCCAGATCTTCAATGCTCTTGATGCCGATATTCTCAAGTTGAGTCGCCAGATCCGCATCAATCTCAACCATATTGCGAAGATCTCCCGATGGGAAATCCTGCGCCTCCTCAGAAGCAATTGCCTGGGTCAGCAATGCATCGCCGGCCCGCTCCCGCAGCTCATTGACGATCTCCTCGTCAAACTCCTCGATTGCCAGCATCTCTTCAATCGGCACATAGGCAACTTCTTCAAGGGTGCTGAATCCCTCCTGCACCAGGATATTGGCGACCTCTTCGTCGACCTCCAGATTATCCATAAAGCGTTTTACATACTTATGCGCCTCATTGTCCGACTTCTCGGCAGATTGCGCTTCATCCATGACATTCAGCTCCCAGCCAGTCAACTGACTCGCCAGGCGTACATTCTGGCCACCCCGGCCAATCGCCTGGGAGAGATTATCCTCATGCACAGCCACATCCATGCTGTGCGCTTCCTCGTCGACGACGATGGAGAGCACTTCAGCGGGCGCCATTGCGTTGATCACATTCTGCGCCGGATTTTCATTCCACAAGATGATGTCGACACGCTCCCCGGCGAGTTCATTGGAGACAGCCTGGACACGCGAACCACGCATACCAACGCAGGCGCCCACCGGATCAATGCGCGGGTCCTGTGCTCTGACTGAAATTTTTGCACGTGAACCCGGATCGCGCGCCGCTCCCAGCAGCTCAATCAGACCCTCGCCGATCTCCGGCACTTCGAGTCGAAACAGTTCGATGAGGAATTCCGCACGAGAACGCGTCACCTGCAGCTGCGGGCCGCGGTGATCTTCCTCCAGGATCTCAAACAGGAGGCCCCGCAGACGATCGCCAACGCGCACAGATTCACGGCCAATCAGTTCATTTTTTGGGATTTCCGCCTCTGCATTACTGCCAAGATCCAGGATGACCGAGCCACGACTGAGACGCTTGACCACTCCGGAAATCAATTCACCGACGCGATCGCTGTAAGCTTCGACAACCTTTGCCCGCTCGGCTTCACGCACTTTCTGTACGATCACCTGTTTGGCCGTCTGTGCTGCAATGCGGCCGAATTCGACTGAATCAATCTCATCTTCGATGTAGTCGCCACCCTCCAAATCGAGATCCGGCTCCATCAAACGGGCGGCTTCCAGCGTCACCTCGCGTGATGGATGCTCAACCGTGGCCGTTTCACCACTCTCTTCATCTACGACGACGCTCTCATCAATCGTCTTCCAGCGGCGGAAAGTCGTATAACTCCCATCTTCACGATCGATCTCAACACGTACGGCAATGTCGCCTCTGCTCTTTTTTCGAGTGGCCGTTGCAAGCGCTATCTCTATCGCTTCAAAAATAATCTCACGGTCTACCTCTTTTTCATTGGAGACCGCATCAACGACCATTAGTATCTCTTTATTCATGGCGCCCGTTCCTGCTTAAAACTGAGGCACAATACGTGCCGAATCGATATCGGAAAAAGGGAGTTTCATGGGCTCGCCTTCCACCTCAAGCTGAATCTCTTCCCCGTCAGTCCCCAGCAGCTTGCCTTTGAATTTGCGTCTGCCGTAATGAGAACCCGTGGTGCGTAATGTCACTATTTGACCTGCAAAGCGTTCAAAATGTTCAATAAAAAAGAGTGGGCGATCCAGGCCCGGCGAAGAGACTTCAAGGTCATAGTTGCCTGAGATCGGATCTTCCACGTCCAGTACCGCACTCATCTGCCGGCTGACCATTGCGCAATCATCCAGCATGATGCCCTGCGGGCTATCGATATAGATACGCAGCATCTTTCCATGCTTGCCGGCACTGACCAGCTGTACGCCAACCACTTCAAAACCCATAGGTTCAATCGTGGAACGTGTCAGTTCAATCAAATGCTCCGGCGCCTGCTGCATATCAATATCGCGTCTAATACCGCGTCTAAATATCACCAACAAAAAAAGGCCCCAAGGCCCATTCTGCAGATAACAAAAAACCCCGGTATACGGGGTTTCTTATTATCATAAAATTGGTAGCGGGGGCAGGATTTGAACCTACGACCTTCG